>JBBSFF010000089.1:0-7653 GCA_038238995.1 Sphingomonadales bacterium | reverse complement strand
GCCCGAATGCTGGGTCGCGATGAAGCCAGGAATGACCTCGAGCAATTCGCCGATCCGTTGCACGGGACGATCGGCAAGGTCGACCTTGCCGATCTGTCCTTCGGATGCCGACTGGGCGATGCCGATCAGGTTCGCCGCGCGGCCGGTGATGATGATTTCGGGCCCAGGGGTTGCGGAGGCGTTGTCGGCCGGACGATCGTCGCCGGGTACAGCGGCGCGGGCGGTTGCCGCTAGCAGCGTTGTTCCGAGCAGCATCGCGCGCAGCCAGATCATCGTCACCCTTTCAGTAGGAAGCAGACGGACAATCTGCTTACAACGCATACGGACCACATCGGGCAAAGGTTGCGCCGTGGCAAGGCGACGGTGCGAAGGATTTTCGCTATCGTGACGACGGAGTGGCAAAGGATGACCGATGCAGCGCGTGACGATTTCGCTCGACGACGAGCTTGCCGCGCGCTTCGATGCGAGCGTGCGCGACCGCGCCTATGCCAGCCGGTCCGAGGCGGTCCGCGATCTCGTCCGGCGCGAGGTCGACGGCACGCGGCTGGCCGACACCGCGGGGGCGTGCGTCGCGAGTCTGTCGTATGTCTATAACCACCGCACCCGGGCACTAGCAGCGCGGCTGCTCGACCTTCAGCACGCGCATCACGATCTCGTCGTCACGACGACGCACGTCATCCTCGATCACGACGCCGCGCTCGAAACCGTTGTCCTGCGCGGCCAGACCGCGGCCGTGACGGCGTTCGCCGACCGCATCATCGCTGAACGCGGCGTCCGCTTCGGCGCCATCAACCTCGTTGCGGTCGAAACCAACGACGATCATGCCGACCCCGCGGCGCACCATCACGACGGCCACGCCCACGCCTCGCCGCACCCGGGCTAGGGTTATCGCACCACCCCCCTACCCCCCGACGCCAAACGGTAATATCGGCGTGGCATCGATCGACGATCGCAGGGGAGCTTCGGCATGGCGCGGACACTGACATGGTTGCTCGGGCTGACAGCGGTGCTCGCTGCCCCCGCGCTCGCCGCTTCCGCCGCCACCGTCACCGCGCCGCCGGTTCCCCGGCTGATCGTCGCGATCTCGGTCGACCAGTTTTCCGCGGGGCTGTTCGACCAGTATCGTGCGGCGTTCACCGGCGGGCTGAAGACGCTGCAGGCAGGGGTCGTGTTTCCCAACGGCTATCAAAGCCACGCCGCGACCGAGACGTGCCCCGGGCATTCGACGATCCTGACCGGGCGGCACCCGGCGGCGACCGGGATCGTCGCCAACAACTGGTTCGACGACGCGACCGGCGCGATGACGTATTGCGTGACCGATCCATCGGTGACGCTGCCGGGGCGCGACAAGCCGGTCGGCCCGGCGCGGTTGAAGGTGTCGACGCTCGGCGAGTGGATGAAGACGGCGAACCCAGCGAGCCGCGTCTATGCGGTGTCGGGCAAGGACCGCGCAGCGATCACGATGGCCGGGCACAATCCCGACGGCGTATTCTGGTGGGACGACGACCGTGGCTTCACGACATATGTACCCGCCGGGGCGACCGCCGAGGCGCGGCTCGCCCCGGTCGCCGCGTCGAACGCCGCGATCTTCGCGGCGTGGAAGAAGGCCGCGCCGGTGTGGAAGGTCGCCGACGCGCGCTGTCATTTCGACGAAGGCCCGCATGCGTATGGCGGGCTGACGCTCGACCATGAGATTCCGCCGGCGGGCTATGCGATGAAGCCGGGGGCCGACCTGCGCGGCGACCCGGCATTCCTCGCGCGGTTCCGCGCGTCGCCGGGGCTCGACGGCATTGTCGCCGACCTCGCCGAAAAGTTGATCGTGACCGAGAAGCTCGGGCGTGGCCCCGCCCCCGACCTGCTCGCGGTGAGCTTCAGCGCGACCGACTATGTCGGCCACCGCTTCGGCGCGGGCAGCCCCGAGATGTGCGACCAGCTCGCCCACCTCGACGCGACGCTCGCCGCATTCCTCGGGCGGCTGACCGCATTGAAGGTGCCGGTGCTCGTCGTGCTGACCGCCGACCACGGCGGGATCGACGCCGCCGAGGGGGTGGCAGAGCGTGGTTTCCCCGCCGAGCGCATCGACGGCGATGCGGTGTTCAAAGCGGTCGGCAAGGAAGTTCGCGGCGCGCTCGGGCTCGACTACGACCCGCTGGCGGGCGACCTGACCGACATCCATGTCCGCCCGGGCGACGCGACCCCGGCGGTCCGCGCCAAGATCGTAGCGACAACGCTCACCGCGCTCGGCCATCATCCGCATGTCGTCAAGGTGTTCACCCGCGCCGAGGCGCTCGCCGGGCTGCCGCCGAAGGGCAAGCCGGTCGACGAACTGACCCTGCTCGAGCGGATCGCCGAGAGCACCGATGCAACGCGCAGCGGCGACCTGCTGACCGTGCTCGAACCCTATGCGTCGCCCGGCGCGGCGCGGGTCGGCTATATCGCCGGGCACGGCAGCCCATGGAACTACGACCGGCGCGTGCCGATCCTGTTCTGGTGGCCGGGCGCGCAGGGCTTCGAGCAGCCGCTGCCGGTGGAGACGGTCGATATCGCGCCGACACTGGCGGCGGTGGTCGGTGTCAAGGCACCCGCAGTCGACGGGCGGTGTCTCGATCTCGACCGGACGGCGGGGACGACCTGCCGCTGATATCCCGTCTAATCGGCCGTCATCCCCGCTTTCTCGGGGACGACGTCAATGCGCTAAGCCACTGCCGCCAGCGTCGCCCCCTCGACCCCGCGGAGCCGCTCGACCTTCGCCACCACCTCGTTGTCGATCGCGAAATCCGACCCGAGCGACAGGCTGACCCGGACACCGCTGCCGAGCGCGACCCGCGCGACGATCTCGCCGCGCCCGCCGCGCTTCGGCCCGACCAGCCCGGCGAGGCCGTCGATCCCCGCGCCGGACAGCTCGACGGTCAGGCGGCAGCGCGACGCTTTCGCCAGCGCCGCGAGCGGACGGACCCCGCGGATCGTCACGCGCGGCGTGTCCTCGCCCGCGCGCCACATTAGTTCGCCGTTGACCAGCACCGCCTCCCCCGCCGCGTGCGCCGCCATGATCTGTCCCTGCGCGCCCTCATCGAAGCAGCTCGCGACATATTGGCCGCTCGCATCGGACATCGTCAGCAGCAGATATTTGTCGCTCTTGCCATTTTGCGGGGTCCGCCACTTCGCGTCCTCGATCAGTCCGGCGAGCGTCGCCGGGAGCCGCCCTCCCCCGGGTGGGGGCTCGGTCGCCGCGCATTGCGCGAAGGTCCGCGCGCCATGCGCGGTCAGGATATGCGCGAACCCCTCGACCGGGTGGCCCGAGAAGTAGAATCCGAACGCGTCCTTCTCGTGCGCCATCGTCTCGGCGAGGCTCCACCCCATCCCCGGCGGCACGAGCATCGCGAGGCCGCGGTCGTGGGTCTCACCGAACATCGCGACCTGCGCACTCTCGCGCGCGGCGGCGGCGTTCTGCGCGGTGCCGAGGATCGCCTCGGCGAGCGCATGGACCCCGGCGCGATTCTTCTCGATGCCGTCGAACGCGCCGCCGCCGACGAGCGCCTCGAGTTGCCGCTTGTTGAGCAGTTTCGGATCGACCCGCCGCGAGAAATCGGCGAGCCCGGTGAACCGACCCCCCCGCGCCCGCTCGTCGGCGATCCCCGCCATCGCCTTCTCGCCGACGCTCTTGAGTGCCGCGAGCGCGAAGCGGACGCCGCCGTCCTCGACCGTAAAGTCGGCTCCGCTCGCATTGACGCATGGCGGGCGGCACGGCACCGCCATCCGCCGCATGTCGTCGACGAAGATCGCCAACCGGTCGGTGTTGGTGATGTCGAACGCCATCGACGCGGCGAAGAATTCGACCGGGTGGTGCGTCTTGAGCCACGCGGTGTGGTAACTGACGAGCGCATATGCCGCCGCGTGGCTCTTGTTGAAGCCATAGCCCGCGAACTTGGCGACGAGCTCGAAGATCGACGCTGCCTGCCGCTTATCGACCCCCTTCGCCGCCGCGCCGTCGGCGAAGCGCGCCTTTTGCGCGTCCATCTCGGCCTTGACCTTCTTGCCCATCGCCCGCCGCAGCAGGTCGGCCTCGCCGAGGCTGTACCCCGCGAGGATCTGCGCGATCTGCATCACCTGTTCCTGGTAGATGATGACGCCGTAGGTTTCCTTGAGCACGGCTTCGAGGCTGGGGTGGAGATAATCGGGCACCTCCTCGCCGTTCTTGCGGCGGCCGAAGCTCGGGATATTCTCCATCGGCCCCGGACGGTACAGCGCGCCGAGCGCGATGATGTCGGCGAAGCAGTCGGGCCGGACCTGCGTCAGCGCGCGGCGCATGCCTTCGGATTCGAACTGGAAAACCCCGACCGTGTCGCCGCGCGCGATCAGCCGGTATGTCTCCTCGTCGTCGAGCGGCAGCCCGGCCAGGTCGAGCACGACCCCGCGCAGCAGCAGCAGCTCGCGCGCGCGTTCGAGCACCGACAGCGTCTTCAGCCCGAGGAAGTCGAACTTGACCAGCCCCGCCTTCTCGACCCACTTCATGTCGAACTGCGTCACCGGCATGTCCGACCGCGGGTCGCGGTACATCGGCACGAGCTGGCTCAACGGCCGGTCGCCGATCACCACCCCGGCGGCGTGGGTCGACGAGTGCCGCGGCAGCCCTTCGAGCTTGAGCGCGATCTCGAGCAGATGCGCGACCTTGGGATCGCGGTCGCGCTCGGCGACGAGGTCGGACACGCCGTTGATCGCGCGGGCGAGCGTCCACGGGTCGGCGGGCGAGTTCGGGACCAGCTTGGCGATGCGGTCGATCTGGCCGTACGGCATCTGCAGCACGCGCCCGACGTCCTTCAAGACCGCGCGCGCCTTCAATTTCCCGAAGGTGATGATCTGCGCGACCTGACCGCGGCCGTAGCGGGTCTGGACGTAGCGGATGACCTCGCCGCGGCGGGTTTCGCAGAAGTCGATGTCGAAGTCGGGCATCGACACGCGCTCGGGGTTGAGGAAGCGCTCGAACAACAGGCCGTGCTGCAACGGGTCGAGGTCGGTGATCGTCAGCGCCCACGCGACGACCGACCCCGCCCCCGAGCCGCGGCCCGGGCCGACCGGAATCCCCTGCGCCTTCGCCCATTGGATGAAGTCGGCGACGATCAGGAAATAGCCGGGGAACCCCATGCCGGCGATGACGCCGAGCTCGAAGCGGCACCGATCACGGTACGGCGCGGCGGCATCCCCGTCCAGGCCGAGCGCCGCGAGGCGCCGGTCGAGCCCGGCGGTCGCCGCCGCGGCGAGTGCGGCGACCTCGGCCGCCGGGTCGCCGGCGAGGCTCGGCAGGATCGGCTCGCGCGACGGTGCCTTGGCCGCGCAGCGCTGCGCGACGACGAGCGTGTTGGCGCACGCCTCGGGCAGGTCGGCGAAGCGGTCGAGCATCACCGCGGCGGGTTTGAGCCAGTGGTCGGGGTTCGACCGCCGCCGCTCGGCGGTCTCGACGTACGCCCCGTCGGCGATGCACAGCATGACGTCGTGCGCGGCGTGGACGCTCGCGTCGAGGAACCGCGCCGGGTTGGTCGCGACGAGCGGCAGGTCGCGCGCGTGGGCGAGCGCGATGAGCGCGGCTTCGGCTTTGTTTTCAACCGCATCGCCGCTGCGGCTCAGCTCGACGTACAGCCGCCCGGGGAACAGCGCGACGAGCGCGTCGGCGTAGGCGCTCGCGTCCTGCTCCTCGGCGAGTAACCGCGCGAGCGCGCCCTCCGGCCCCGCGGTCAGCGCGAGCAGCCCGTCGGTCCGCCCGGTCAGTCGCGCGAGCGTCAGGTGCGGCTCGTCGGCGGCGTCGCACCCCAGATGCGCGTCGCTGACGATCGCGATCAGGTTGTCGTACCCCGTCTTGTCCTGCGCGAGCAGCACGAGCCAATCGCACGTCATCCGGTTGCCCGACGTCCGGCTCCCCGGCCGCTCGACCGCGACGAGCGCGCCGATGATCGGCTGGACGCCCTGATTGCGGCATGCCTCGGAAAACTCCATCGCGCCGAACATATTGTTGCGGTCGGCGAGCGCGACCGCCGGCAACGTCATCGCCCGGCACGCCGTCGCGATAGCATCGGGCGTCATCGCGCCTTCGAGCATCGAATACGCCGACTGGACGCGGAGGTGGACGAAGGGGGCGTGGGGCATGATCGTGAGGATACGACCGCGGTGGCGAATTGGCTAGCGATCGGCGGCGACCTGGTGTATTAGACGGATATTACACGGGGGTCGGACGGCATGGCAGTTCAAGTTGGCTACTGGCTCTGGATCGCGTTCATCGCGACGTGGAACATCGCCATGATCTGGACCGCCAAGGCGCGGTCGCGCGGCGCGGCCGGGCTCAGCCTCGCTTATCTTGCGGGCTATGTCGTCGGGTTCGGCCTGTTGTTCGCCGCGGCGTTCGGGCGGGTCGGCCACCTCCTCCCGCCGGGCGCACTCACGCCGTTATGGACCGGCGGGATGGCGGGCGACGCCGCGCTGATCGCGGTCGAAGGTGTGGCGTTCGCTTTTGCATGGTGGGCGCGGATTCATCTCGGGCGGCTATGGTCGGGGATGCTGACGCTGCGCGACGGGCACCGCGTCGTCGACACCGGGCCGTACCGGCTGGTGCGGCACCCGATCTACACCGGCTTCATCGGGGCGAGCTGGACGCTTGCGCTGCTGGTCGCGACTCCGGCCGCGTTGGTCGGGGCGGTGGTGCTGACGGTCGTGATGACGGTCAAGGCGCGCACCGAGGAAGCGCTGCTCCGCCGCGAGATCGGCCGGAACGACTATGACGCCTATGCGCGGCGGACCCCGATGCTCGTCCCGTTCGCGCCGCGCTGATCGCCGTCAGCCCGTCGCCAGCGGCCCGGCGGCGAAGCTGTCGTCATCGATCGCATAGAAGACATGGCGTACCGTCCGCCCGGCGAAGGTGAAATCGTCGACGCGGTCGGTCAGCCGCCCGCCGATCTTCTCCATCGCCCGGCGCGAGCGGAGGTTGTCCTCGCCGACGAGAAACAGGACGCGGTCGAAGCACTTCAGCGCATGGCGGATCATCAGCCGCTTCATGTCGGCGTTCGCCGCGCCGCCCCATCGGTCGCGGGCGAGGAAGGTCCAGCCGATCTCGACCTCGCCCGGTTCGACGCGCGCCCGGTCGTACCGCGAGAAGCCGATCACCGTCCCGGTCGCGACGTCGGTCGCGACGAGCCCGCCGCCGCTCGCGAGCCCGTTGTCGAAGAAGACGCGAAACACTGGTTCCTGCCAGCGGTCGTGCGCCGGATGCCCCGCCCAGATCAGCGGATCGGACGCGACCGCGAACAGCGCGTCCCAGTCGCCCGCCACGAGCGGCCGCAGCGCGATGCGGTCGCCGCGCAGGGTCGGCTGAAGATCGGGCGTCATGGCCTGGGCGGGGCGAACACCGACCGCGGCAGCGCGACCGTATCGACATTGTCGACGTTGAGCGTCGTCGTATGCGCGGGGTTGCCGTCGGTCTGGACCGCGATCGTCGGCGCGCAGACCCCCGACACGGTGCGGTAGCCGCGCAGCTCGGCGACTTGGATGCCGCTGACGATCCGCGCGATGCGGTGGGTGGCGCGATCGATCCAAAGATCGAACCCCTCCACTCCGGCGGGGCGGATCGTGACGACGTCGTAGACCGTCGCTCCGATCGTCCGCGGATCG
>JBBSFF010000088.1:0-7669 GCA_038238995.1 Sphingomonadales bacterium | reverse complement strand
TGATCTCGGCGCTCGGCCAGCTCGGCGACCCCGCCGTGATCGCCGAAAGCCGCCGTCGCTATGCGGCGCGGACCGACACGACGATACTGCCCGCCGCGATCCGCAGCAGCGTCATCGGCGTTGTCGCGTCAAATGCCGATGCGGCGACGTGGGACGCGCTGCGCCAGGCCGCCGCCGCCGAGAAGACGCCGCTGATCAAGAACCAGGCGTACGACCAGCTCGCGACGGCGAACGACCCGGCACTGGCGCAGCGCGCGCTCGACCTCGCGCTGACCGACGAGCCGGGCGCGACCAACTCGGCGAGCATCATCCGCGAGGTCGCCCAGCAGCACGCCGACCTCGCACTCGACTTCGCCCTCGCGCACCGCGAGCAGGTCGACAGCCGGGTCGATGCGACCTCGCGCAGTCAATATTACCCGGGTCTGGCCAGACGCTCGTCCGATCCGGCGATGATCGGCAAGCTGCGCGCCTATGCGGACAAATATGTCGCGGCCGGATCGCGCCGCTCGACCGACACCGCGATCGCCGACATCACCTACCGGATCAAGGTGCGCAACGAGCGGCTGCCGGCGATCGATGCGTGGCTGGCGCGCGACGCGGCGAAGGGGCCCGCCGCCGGGCGGTGACGCGGCCCGCCGACCGCGCCGGGGAGCCGACCGGGCGCGCGCCGCGATCGACCGCTCAGAAGCCGCAGCTTTCGGCGAACAGCCGGTAGTTGTCGGCGTTGTTGAGCGCGTCGGCCGGGCTGACCGACGCGAGGTGGATGCACGTTCCGGGACCGTACGATGGCGTCTTGGTCTTGAACAACGGTGAGCTGACGTCGTTGGTCTGCAGCACGAGATGGGTCAGTTCGTGGATGACGACGCCCGACGTGCTGACCGGCGGCCGTCGCGCATCGGAGTCGGCGAGCATGTCCGCCTCGCGCTGCGTCATCGCCGCCATCGCCGCCTCCGCCTTGGCGCGCGCGACCTCCTTCGGATCGTCGACGCCGATGCTGAACGGAGCCAGCGTCGCCGTCATGATCCGGATGTTGGTGCCACTGGTGGGATTGAGCTTGAGCCATGCGGCCATCGCCTCGCCGAGCGTCGCGCCGGGTTTCTTGGCATAGCCGATGATATCCTGCAGAATGGCCTGGTCGGCTTTCAGCTTGTCGAATTCGGCGATCATGTCGCGCATTGATTCGACATAACCCTTGGGTACGCCCGGCGCGGCACCGAGCTGGGTGCTGGGCACCGCCTTGGCATCATCGAAGAAACTCGCCCCGAACGACATGTATGTCGCGTGGTACCCCGTCGAGGCGATGTCCTTGGCGTCGGCCGACCAGCGGATTTCAAGCGGTGTCGCGCCGCGCTTCAACGTCTTTTCAACGTAGTCCTGCAGCTGCTCGTACCGCGCGAGGATGACGGCCGGCCTGGTTCCCTCGCCGAACCACGTCGTGACCAGAAGCTTGGTCGCGGCATCGCCTTTCTTCAATCGTCCGATGGTGACCGTCAACACCGCCTGCGCCTCGATGAACGACTTGTCGATCCGGTCGAGCATCAGCGCACCGTCGACGTTGGCGAACCCGGCCGGCTTGACGTCGGGGAACTGGAGCTTGATCCGGCACATCGCGCCGACCTTGGGCGAGTTGAGCCCCTCGGGATTGAATTCGGCTTCAAGAATTTCGAGCATGCCCGACTTGTTGCGCTTGTTGTCGAAAAAGGGCCGCTCGATCGTCGTATGCAGCTTCTTCCACGCCGCCCATGCCGCCCCGACGTCATCGCGCGCCTTGCTGCTTCGCGTCGCGCCGAAGGCGAGGATCGCCGCATCGAGCGCCAGCAATTCGGCACCGCGGCTTTTGCCGAAGACGGCGGTCGACGCGAGCCAATCGCTGCTTGCCGGAATCATGCTTGCCCCCCCCGAAATCGGTGTCGACTGCGAAATAGACTGTCGGTGTACATCTAGCAATGCAGTGGGGCACGTCGGTTACTTGAGAGGGTCCAGTCCACCGGGTGGCTTCGGACAGTAACCGGAGCCAGCCGGTCATCGCCGCCGACGCGATCATCGATGGACCCGACGCCCGTTCTCGGGCACCACCGTGGCCATGACATGGTCGCGGACAGTGGCATCGGCGCGGGCGGGATTGACGCGGCTGTCCGACCGCGAGATCGGAGTTGTCGGTCGGACCGCCGCCGCCGCGCGACGGGCGCATCTCGAGCGGGCGGCCGTCGTCGTCAGCTGGCTCGGCAACGGCACGATCTACCTGCTGCTCGCGGTCGGGCTCGTCGCGTTTGCGGGCCACGCTGCGTGGCGCGAACTCTCGGTGGCGGCGCTGTGCGGGGCGATCAGCCACCTCGTCTACCCGGCGATCAAACGCGTCGCCGGGCGCCCGCGGCCATTCGAGCATCGTCCGGGACTCGTGCCGCCGTCCGTCCCGCTCGACGCGTTCAGCTTCCCGAGCGGGCACCTGATGACGCTGTCGGCGACGATGACCCCGGTGCTGTTCGCGTGGCCGTCGCTGTGGCTGATCGCGCTCGCGCTGTGGCTGCTGCTGGCATGGTCGCGGGTCGCGACCGCGCATCATTATCCGAGCGACCTGCTCGGCGGGACGCTGCTCGGGGTCGGGGTCGCGCTCCCGGTGACGTGCGCGTTGGCGTAGGGGTCCGACGCGGCATAGTGCGGCGTTGTGCGGGCAGTGGTGCGGGCGCGGTGCGACGCGAATTACCCCGCGAAGATCGGGTACGTCGGCGTTAAGTTAGTTAAGTTGTTCATCTTCGCGGCGCCCGTCCGGCGGCGAAATCAGACCGCGGAATCGATCTCGACGTCGATCAGCAGCGGCCCCGGCCCCGCCAGCCCGCGCTCGATCGCCGCGCGCAGATCGGGGAGCGTCGCCACCCGGACCGCGGGCACGCCCTGCGCCTCGCTCAGGGCGACGAAGTCGATCGCGGGGTCGGTCAGGTCCATGCCGACGAACGCCCCGCTCGCCGCCGAATGGCCGCCAAGTGCCTGTGTTCGTTGCTTGAGGATGCGATACGACCGGTTGTTGACGATGATCGCGACGATGCCGAGCCGGTAGTGCGCCGCCGTCCACAGTGCCTGGATCGAATACATCGCGCTGCCGTCGCCGCTCAGCGCAACGACAGGCCGGTCGGGATGCGCGAGCTTGATGCCGATCGCCTGCGGCAGCGCGACGCCGATGCCGCCGCCGCGCATCCCGAACCAGCTGTCGGGCCGCGTCGCGGGCATCAGCTGGCGGACGGTGTTCATGCCGGTCGACAGCGTCTCCTCGATGACGATGGCGTCGTCGGGGAGCAGTTGCGCGATCGCATAGAGCACCGCGAGCGGGCGCAGCGGCAGCACGTCCGCCTCCGCCGCGGCGCGGGCGATCAGCGCCGTCTGCTTGGCCGCGAGCATCCCCTCCACTGCGACTCGGCGCGGGGTTGCCGGGGCCATGCGCGCCAGTACCGCCGCCGCCAGGTCGGGCAGCGTCGCCTTCGGGTCGCCGAGGATCGCAGCGGCAGCGGGGAAGTTCTTGCCGATCTCCCATGCGTCGTCGTCGAGGTGGATCAACGGCTTACCCGGTGCCAACGCCTCGACGCCCGCCGCCTGGCTCTGGGTGAGCAGGTCGGCCCCGATCGAGATGACGAGGTCGTGCGCATCGGTCAGGGCGCGCACCGCCGGGGTCATCCGCGCGATCGACCCGGCATACAGCGGGTGGTTTGACGGGAAGGCGGCGGTGTTCGCCATCCCCTCGAGGTAGACCGGCGCGCCGATCGCCTCCGCCAGCGCGGCGAGCTCGGCGTACGCGCCCGACCGCGGCACCGCGTCGCCAGCGAAGATGATCGGGCTCACCGCCGCCGCGATCAGGTCGGCCGCCGCTGCGATCGCGTCGAGGTCGCCGCGCAGCCGCGGCCCGATCCGCGTCGGCGCCATCGGGTCGATCGATTCGACGGTTTGGGTGAGAACATCGCCAGGGATCGCGACGAACACCGGCCCCGTCGGCGCAGTCAGCGCGACCTTGGCGGCGCGGTGGATCGTCCGCGGCAGGTCGTCGAGCCGCGTCACCTCGGTCGACCATTTGACCAGCGGGCGCGCCAGCGTCGCAAGATCGGCCCACAGCAGTGGCTCGGTCAGCGCGATCGTCGTGTCTTGCTGCCCGGCGGTGACGAGGATCGGGGCACCCGCCTTCGCCGCATTGTAGAGCATCCCCATCGCGTTGCCGAGGCCGGGGGCGGCATGCAAGTTGGCAACCGCGAGCCGTCCGGTCGCCTGCGCGTACCCGTCGGCCATGCCCATCACGACGACCTCGTTAAGTCCGAGGATATAGCGAATGCCCGCCTCCGCGGCGAAGGCGTCGATCAGCGGCAGCTCGGTCGTGCCGGGATTGCCGAAGACGAACTCGACCCCGTTGGCGCGCAGCAGGTCGAGGAACAGGGTGGAGCCGGCAATCATGCGGCGCGGTCTAGCGGCTGGGCAGCGGCCGTACCAGCGTCCCGCAATCAGTACTCAAATTGTGGCATGACCACCGCTTGAACCTGTGTTGCAGTGCACTATTTGCAAGATGCCGGCGGTATTCTCCTGATGCCGCCGCGCTCCCTGAACTCTGGTCACGCCCCCCGGGCGTGGCCCTTTTTCATTCGGCGGCGCATGCCAACGGCTGGAGCCCCATCGATTCGACCACCGGCAGCAGTGCCTCGATCAGCCCGGCGAGCGACGCGGCGATGCGGTCGAAGCCGGTGTGCCGGACGAGCCGCGCCGGGTCCATGTACAACGCGCGGTCTATCTCGATCTGGACGGCATGCACCCCGCCGGCGGGCCGGCCGTGCCGCGCGGTGGTGTGACCGCCAGCGTATGGCGCGTTGCGCGCGACCCGGAACCCCGCGCGGCTAAAATGTCGCTCGATGGCGGTGACCAGCGGCGGCGCGGCGGCGGACCCAAACAGGTCGCCGATCACGATCTGGGGGGTCCCGCCCACAACCGGCGGCGGGGTCGGCATCGAGTGACAATCGAGCAGTATCGCGAAGCCGTGCGCGGCCTGAGCGTCGGCGAGCAGGGCGCCGAGCGCCGCGTGATACGGTCGGTGAACGTGTTCGATCCGCGCCGCCGCATCGGCACTGCGGACACGGCCTGCGTAAATTTCGAGCCCATGCGCGGCAATCCGCGGAATGACCCCCAGCCCCGCGGCGACCCGGTCGCTCCCCTGCGCCGGGTGCGCGTCGAGCGGATCGACGAACATCGCCGGGTCGAGCTCGGCCTCCTCGCGGTTGAGATCGAGCCACGCCCGCCCGTAGCGCGCGGCGATCAGCGGCGCCCCGGCCAGCACCGCGTCGACCAGCAATTCGGCGACAAAGGCGTCCTCAGCGCGGCGCAGCTGGGCGAGCGTCAGCCGCGTCTGGGCGAGAAACCCCGGCGGATAATCGCGTCCGCCGTGCGGCGAGGCGAGCACGATCGGCCCCGGCGTATCGACGCGCGTGACGGTGAAGCCGGGCGGAAGCACGTCGGTCATCGACAACCTTCTATGGCGTAGGTGCCGATCATGCCAGCCGAATTCCTGGCCAACCGCACCCGTGAGTTCAGACTTGCGCCGCGCCGCGGCCTCGCCTAACAGGCTCCGGCGTGGGCGCGTAGCTCAGTGGTAGAGCACTGTGTTGACATCGCAGGGGTCGCTGGTTCGATACCAGCCGTGCCCACCATTTCCTTCATACAGTCAGGCCGGATCGCGGGGCCGCGCGGCCAGAGGCATCTGCGCGACGACGCTTGCTTCACGTTCGCAAACGAACATCGTGGTGTCGAACTCGATCCGAAAGCGTTATCGATGTCACGTCCGGTGACTGGCGCCGAGGGAGGGTGCAGACGGTGATCGAAATCGACCCGACCCCGCGTGCGCAGGTTGTCCCGGCCGAAGTGCCCGGACTTGGCGCGCTGTTGGCATTGGCGGTCGGCGTGGTGGCGGTCGCGGCGCTCTACCTTGGCCGCGACGTCCTCGTGCCGATCATGCTTGCGGTACTGTTGTCCTTCATCCTGTCGCCGGTCGTCGGTATGCTCCAGCGTCTCCGGCTGCCGCGCATCCCCTCGGTCGTGCTCGCGGTGTTCATCGCGCTTGGCCTCGCGGGCGTCCTTGCGGGTGTTATCGGGACCCAGGTGGCGAGCCTTGCGACCGACGCGCCGCGGTATGCGGTGACGATCCAGCACAAGGTCCGCGAGGCGCAGTCGTCAACGATCGGTCAACTCCCCGCGATGATCGGTGCGCTCGGACGTCAGTTCGACCGCGCGAGCGGCAGCCTCGCCCAGCCAGTACGAGTGACGACGGGACCGCGCGCGCTACGAACTGCACCACCGCCGCTCCCGGTCGAGGTGCGGACCCCGCCGTTATCACCGATCGCGCTGATGCGTGCGGTGCTCGCGCCGGTTATCGGTCCGCTCGAGACGACGGGCATCGTGGTCATCGTCGCGATTTTCATCCTCCTCCAGCGCGAGGATTTGCGCGACCGCCTGATCCGGATCTTTGGCGCGACCGACCTGCATCGCACTACGACGGCGATGGACGAAGCGGCTTCCCGGCTCAGCCGCTATTTCCTGACGCAGGTCGCGATCAATGCTGCCTTCGGTTTAATCATCGGCTGGGGCCTTTACTTCATCGGCGTCCCCTCCCCCGCGCTGTGGGGCGTCCTCGCCGGCTTGTTGCGCTTCCTGCCTTATGTCGGACCGGTGCTCGCGGCGATCCCGCCACTGATCCTCGCCGCCGCAGTCGGACCCGACTGGATAATGGCCGTGTGGGTCGTCGCGCTGTTCCTCATCGTCGAGCCGATCATCGGTTACGCGGTCGAACCGATGGTCTACGGCCATTCGACCGGACTGTCGCCGGTCGCGGTGATCGTGTCGGCGATCTTCTGGACATGGCTCTGGGGTCCGATTGGGCTGATCCTGTCGACCCCGCTGACGCTGTGCCTCGTCGTCCTCGGGCGTCACGTCAAACGGCTCGAATTTCTCGATGTCCTGCTCGGCGACCGCCCCGCGCTGACTCCGATCGAAAGCTTCTATCAGCGGATGCTTGCCGGCGACCCCGACGAGGCGCTCGACCAAGCCGAGGCGCTGCTGCGCGATCGGTCGCTGTCGAGTTATTATGACGAGGTCGTGGTCAAAGGGTTACAGCTCGCCGCCGCCGACTGCCTGCGCGGCGTTCTCGATGACAATCGGCTCGAACGGGTACGCCGCGCCGCGCGCGCGCTCGTCGCCGACCTTGCCGCTCACGACGACGGCGATCCCGTACCGGCCAGGGCGACTGCGGAGAATGTAAGAACGTTGGCGGAAAAGGCGCTGCCCGCCGCTGCGTCGCCGCGCGAGACGAAACAGCGGTTGGCGGCGGCGTGGCGTGGCGATGGGGCCATCCTATGCGTTGCGGGCAAAGGCCCCCTGGACGAGATCGGCGCGACGATTCTCGCGCAGCTGCTCGGCAAGCACGATCTCGGGTCGCGAACCGCCAACTTTGCCGACGTATCCCGCGAGCGGATCACCTCGCTCGATGTATCGGGGGTGCTCGCGATCGCCGTGACCTATCTCGATCTCGACGGTAATCCGGCGCACCTCCGAACGCTGCTGCGGCGGCTGCGCGAGCGTCTGCCCGGCGTGCCGATTAGCGTCGGGCTATGGCGGCGCGGCGAAACCGACGTAGCGATTACCGACGCCGACC
>JBBSFF010000087.1:0-7693 GCA_038238995.1 Sphingomonadales bacterium | reverse complement strand
CGCCGCCGGTCGCGAGCACGACCGCGCGCGCGGTGAAGCGTTCGACCTGCTTCGTCGCGGCGTTGACCGCATAGACGCCGTAGCAGTGCCGGTTGACGAAGCGCAGCGTCTCGACATGGCGCTCGGTGATCAGGTCGACGACTGCGCGCCCCGTCGCCATCGTGATATTCGGGTGGGCAGCGGCGGCCTTGGCCAGCGCGTCCTGCACCGCCCAGCCGGTCGCATCGTCGACGTGCGCGATCCGGCGGTGACTGTGCCCGCCCTCGCGCGTCAGGTGGAAGCGTTCGCCGCCATTTTCGCCGACATTGAACGGCACGCCGATCTCGGCGAGGCGGTCGATGGCGACAGCGGCATGTTCGGCGACGTAGGTGACCGTCGCGCGGTCGTTCAGGCCGCCGCCGGCGATCATCGTGTCCTCGACGTGGCTTTCGATCGTGTCGCCGGGTTCGAGCACGGCGGCGATCCCGCCCTGCGCCCACGCGGTCGATCCGCTCGACACGTCGCCTTTCGACAGCACGACGACACGGAACCGGTCGGCCAAGCCCAGCGCGGTCGTCAGCCCGGCGGCACCCGAGCCGACGACGACGACGTCGTATTCACCCTTGGCCACTATGCCGCCTGCCGGGTCAGCTTGAGGAACACGTCCTCGAGGTCGGCCTCCTTGGTCGAGACGTCGACGACGCCGATGCCCGCCTCGGTCAATCTGTGGAGGATGTCGCCGGCCTGCGCCTCGCGTTTGTCGTAGGTGATCGACAGTGTCCGCGCGTTCTTGGCCACCGCGCGCTCGCCGAGCCCCGGCGGCAGGTCGCCGAGGTCGGCGTCGACCGTGACGATCAAAATCTTGTCTTGCGCCGTCGCCATCAGCGTCGAGGTGAGGTCGTTCGCCACGATGCGCCCGCCATTGACGATCGCGATGCGGTCGCACAGCGCCTCGGCTTCCTCAAGGTAGTGCGTCGTCAGGACGACTGTCGTGCCCCCGGCGTTCAATTCGCGAACATAGTCCCACAGCTGCGCGCGAAGCTCGATGTCGACTCCGGCGGTAGGCTCGTCGAGCACCAGCACCGGCGGCGTGTGGACCAGCGCCTTCGCGACGAGCAGCCGCCGCTTCATGCCCCCCGACAGCGTCCGCGAATAGGCGTGCGCCTTGTCCTCCAGCCGAACCGCGCGGAGCAGCTCCATCGTCCGGCGTTTCACCTTGGGCACACCGTATAGCCCGGCTTGGAGTTCGAGCGTCTCGAACGGGGTGAAGAACGCGTCGAACAGGATTTCCTGCGGGACGATGCCGATCGACGCCTTGGCATTGCGCGGGTGTTCGTCGATGTCGAACCCCCAGATATTCGCGCTCCCGCCCGACTTGCGGACGAGCCCGGCGAGGATGTTGATTAGCGTCGACTTACCGGCACCGTTCGGGCCGAGCAGCCCGAAGATGCTGCCGCGCGGGATTTCGAGTTTGACCTTATCGAGCGCGCGCTTGCCCCCGGCGTAGGTCTTTTCGAGGTCGACGATCGAAATGGCGGAATCGGTCATGTCCGACGGATAGGCGCGGGGGCGGGGAGCGGCAACCCTGCCACTCCCCGCTGTGGCATCGTCAGAAGCGGAAGACACCCTCGACGCCGAACAGCCGCGGCTGGGCGCGGATGAATGTCGGGATGCCGAACGCGCCGCCGGTGTTACCCGCATCGATTATGTAATCGCGGTTGAGCAGGTTGGTCGCGTAGCCGAGCAGCTGCCACGCACCGCCGGGGCTCTGGACGCCGGCGCGGAGGTTGACCAGCGTTACCGGCCCCTGCGAAATGTTCGCCTTGTTCGGGATCTCGAAGAACAGCTGGCTGCGATGCGTAACCGTCGGCGTCGCGAACAGCTCGAAGCGGTCGCCGAGCGGGACGGTCAGCGTGCCGCCCGCCGCCGCCTGGAACTTCGACTGCAGGCGGAAGCGATTGCCCGCGAACGTCGGGAACGCCGGATTGTTGTCGACCTTCGCATCGATGTAGGCGGCGTTGGCGAAGACGTTGAAGTGCGTGCCGAAACGCGCCGCCGCTTCGGCCTCGACCCCCTGGTTGGTCGCCGATCCCGCCGACTGGGTCAGCGATTGCCCGTTCGGCTGGACCACCGAGACCTGGAAGTTCTTATACTTCTCATAGAAATATCCGACGCTCCCGCTCAAACCGGCATAGGTGAGCTTGACGCCACCTTCGTAGTTGGTGACCTTTTCCTCGGCGATGTTGTTGATGCGCGGCACGCCCCCGGCGGCGGCGTCGAGATTGACCACCGGCGAGCGGCGACCGCGCGAATAGGTCAGGTAGAGGTTGGCCCAGTCGGTCGCCTTCAACAGGATGTTGGCGCGCGGGAGAAACGCCTGGTAATCGCCCTCGGCGGCAAAGCGCTGGCCCTTGGTGTCGACCTGCGGAAGGAGCGGACCCTTGGTGATCACCGAATTCGGCACCGTCGCCTGATACCCGCTCTCGCGCCGCTCGATCAGCAGCCGCGCGCCGAGCGTCAGTTCGAGGCGGGGGGTCGGTATGTACGTCCCGTCGGCGAACGCCGAATACGTGTCGCTCTTGCCGAAATTCTGGAACACCGAGGTGTAGGGAAGAACGGTCGCCGCGCCGCCGGTCAGAATTTTCGTCGCGCCGGCGGCGGTGACAACCCCGGCGGCGTTGATGCAGCCGAGCCCCTTCACGAGGTTCGCCGCGCACTGGAGGTAGGTGCCCTCCTCGGTCGAAAACGGCACCCGCTGCGACACGGTTTCGTGGAAGAAGGTGAAGCCCGCGAAGCCGCGGAACTTCGGCGTGTCGTAGTTGATCCGGCTTTCGCTGCTGATTTGCTCGCCGCGCTCGTCCTCGGCGAATTCGAGATACCACGCCTGCGTGCCGTCGGCGTCGAACACTTCATTCGAATCGAACTTCCGGTAACCGACGATCTGGGTAAAGCTGAACGGCCCGTCGGGAGTGTATTTCGCGGTGATGTTGCCGTCGTAGACGTTGCGCGTCAGGTGCGGCTGGTCGTAGCCGAGCACCGCCGCGCTTACCGGCGAGCCGGCGACTTCGGCGAAGGTGAACGGCGAGGTGGTGCCACCGGTCGGAGCATACGTCCCCGATTTGAACGCGGTGCCGGGCGCGCGCTGGCCGTCATAGGTCGCGACGGCGTCGATCAACAGGTCGCCCTTGGCATAGCGGACCGAGGCGCGCGCGCCGTACTGGCCCTGGCCATTGAGCGCGTCATTACGCGGGCCGTTCGGCGTCTGTGAGTTCGGCGACCCGGCGATGTTCGGCACGATGCCGTCGCGGATCTTGATCGCGAAAGCGAGCCGCGCGGTCAGGACGTCGCCGCCGGTATTGATAAAGCCGTCGATCTTGCGCTGATAGTAATTGCCGTACGCCGCACGCAGTTCGCCGCCAAACTCCTTGGTCGGCTTGTTCGTGATGACGCTGACCGCGCCGATCGCGGCGGCGGTGCCGAACAACGTCGCCTGCGGTCCTTTGACGACCTCGACGCGCTCGAGGTCGTACAGGTCAAAATACGACCCCCGCGAGCGGCTGACGTCGACGCCGTTCAAATAGATGGTCACCGCCGGCGATCCCTGCGACGATCCCGAGTCCGACGTAATGCCGCGGATGACGAAGCCTGGGTTGTTCGGCGACTGCTCCTGAACGTTGAGGCCAGGGACATACGCCGACAGCTGGTCGAATTGGGTGACCCCGATCTCGCGCAGCTTGGTGCCCGAATAGGCGGTGATCGTGATCGGCACGTTCGAAATACGTTCCGCCCGCTTCTGCGCGGTGACGACGATGTCGGCGGTGTCAACGTCGGCGGGCGCGGTGACATCGAGCGGCGCGACAGGAGCCGTCGCCGCGAAGGTCGGCGCGGCGAGCAGAACGACAGGCGCGAACAGGCTAAATTTCATTATCGGGGCTCCCTTGCACGACGTGTGTGCAGTTGCAGCATCGCCGTGACACCGGCATGACAATCGCATGACCGAACCGGGCGTGGCCTTTCGCCGCGAGCGGCGGCTTGCTAGGGGGCAGCATGGACGCAATCCCGCCGCCCGAAATATTCTATTCGGCATCGACCCGCGCCGCGTGCGACGGCGACGAGGACGGCGGGCCGAATGGGCATCCGCGCGTGTATCTGCAAATGGGACCGAGCGGCTTTGCCGACTGCGGCTATTGCGACCGTCGCTTCATCCTCACCGGGGGACCAGCCGATTTACGGTAAAAAAACGATCGTCATCCCCGCGAAGGCGGGGACCCATAATCTCGGACGGTTGTGGTTATGGGTCTCCGCCTTCGCGGGGATCACGATGCTATGTGTGGGTTCCGCTGATGCCGCCCCCGCCGACCGGTTCGAGGTCGTCGCCGCGCCGCAGCCGATTGCGCGGCTGCGCGTCAAGAACACCGACCTTACCGTCCGAATTGCCCTCGGCTTCGATAAGGCGCTGCTGCTCAACCTGCCGGCGGCGACGAAAGCGAACCTCAAGGCGTTCCCGCTGATCGGCAAACAGACCTTCACGTCGAATTTGATGCCCGGCGGCAGCGCGCTGATCCGCGGCAACCTCTATGACGTCGCGATCAACGCGCTGCCCGAAGTGTCGGTGCCGACGATCTGGTTCGATAAGGCGCTCGCCGACGACAGCGACGGGGTAATCTCGCTGCTCGCGCTGCCGGCCCAGCATATCACGGTGACCCAGCCCGCCGCGCCGAAGGGCGGATTGGTCTATGGTATCAGCCGGGCGGGGAAGGGCGATGCGGCGATGCTCGTGTCGATCGGTGGCGAGAAGATCCATGTCATCCTCGATCTCCGCTCGCCCGAGACCCTGTTCAATGGCCGCGCGGCGCAGCTGCTCGAAGCGGCGGGGATGTTCAAGCGCACCGGCAAGGTCGGGCTGTGGCACCCGTTCCCAGGCAGCGCGCTGCCGTTCGAATACGTTACCCCGACTCCGGGCGCGATGCTGCTCGGCCTGCCGCTGCTGTCGCCCGCCGCGCGGATCACCGAGGCGCACGCCAAGGAACTCGACGCGCGCGCGCATGCGGGAACGAGCAGTGCCGATCAGGACGACGACGCGATCACCGTCACCGCAACGAAGAAGAAACAGCAGCCGCCGTGGGTCCTGATCGGGCGCGATGTGCTCGATCATTGCAGCCGGATCGAACTCGACCGCCCGGACGTGCGCTGGGCGCTGACGTGTAACTTCAAGGGCTGATCGTCGATCCTCCCCGACGACGGGGGGATTGCGCAATGCGGTTCCCTCGAACGGCGCGACCCCCTATATCCCGGGCATGACCATGCCCGATCCCGCCACGATCTTCTACCGCGACACCGACCTCGACCCGGTCCGCACCGAACGCCTGGTCGCGCAGGCGCTCGACGGGTGCGACGATGGCGAGCTCTACCTGCAATACGCGACGTCCGAGTCGTTCACCTTCGACGACGGGCGGTTGAAGGCGGCGACGTTCGACACGACGCAGGGGTTCGGGCTGCGTGGCGTGTCGGGCGAGACGACCGGCTTCGCCCACGCCAACGAATTGTCCGACGCGGCGATCCGCCGGGCGGCGGACACGGTCAAGGTCGTTCGCGGCGGCCATGGCGGCAGCGCCAACCTCGACCGCCCGCCGCGGACCAATCGCCAGCTGTATACCGACGCCGATCCGCTGTCGGCGATTCCGTTCGCCGCCAAGGTCGCGCTCCTCCAACAGATCGACGCCGCCGCGCGCGCGCGCGATCCTCGCGTCGTCCAGGTGTCGACGTCGCTGCTCGGGTCGTGGAGCGTCGTCGAGATCGTCCGTGCCGACGGCCAGCGCGCGCGCGACATCCGGCCGCTCGTGCGGCTCAACGTGTCGATCGTCGTCGCCAACGGCGACCGGCGCGAGACCGGGTTCCACGGGCTCGGCGGGCGTTATCTGTACGACGACCTGCTGCAGCCCGAGACGTGGAACGCCGCGATCGACACCGCGCTGCGCCAAGCGCTCGTCAACCTCGACGCGGTCGACGCACCGGCGGGCGAGATGACCGTCGTCCTCGGCCCCGGCTGGCCGGGCATCCTCCTCCACGAGGCGATCGGCCACGGGCTCGAAGGCGATTTCAACCGCAAGGGCACGAGCGCGTTCGCCGGGCTGATCGGCCAGCGCGTCGCGGCGCCCGGCGTGACGGTGGTCGACGACGGCGCGATCGACGCGCGGCGCGGTAGCCTGACGATCGACGACGAGGGCACGCCGACCGAGCGCACCGTTCTGATCGAGGACGGCATCCTCAAGGGCTATATGCAGGACCGGCTCAATGCGCGGCTGATGGGCGTCGCGCCGACCGGCAACGGTCGCCGCGAGAGCTATGCCCACGCGCCGATGCCGCGGATGACGAACACCTTCATGCTCGCCGGGCGCGACGATCCGGGCGAAATCCTCAGCCGCGCGAAGTCGGGCATCTATGCCAAGTCGTTCGGCGGCGGGCAGGTCGACATCACCAGCGGCAAGTTCGTCTTCACCTGCACCGAGGCGTACCGCATCGAGAACGGCCGCATCGGCGCGCCGATCAAGGGCGCGACGCTGATCGGCAACGGCCCCGACGTGCTGACCCGGGTCAAGGCGATCGGCAACGACCTGATGCTCGACGAGGGCGTCGGCACGTGCGGCAAGGCGGGGCAGAGCGTCCCCGCCGGGGTCGGCCAGCCGACGCTGCTGATCGAGGGGCTGACGGTCGGCGGCACGGCGGCGTAAATGGAATTCTTCGACCACGTCACCGAAAAGCACCGCGATTTCATCGCCGCGCAGCCGGTATTCTTCGTCGCCACCGCCGCTGCCGACGCGCGGATCAACCTCAGCCCGAAGGGGATGGACTGCTTTCGCGTCCTCGGGCCTACCCGCGTCGCCTATCTCGATTTCGGCGGGTCGGGGAACGAGACCAACGCGCATTTGATCGCCGACGGGCGCATAACCGTCATGTTCTGTGCGTTCGATCGTCCGGCGTTGATCCTCCGGCTGTACGGGCACGGCACGCCGGTGCTCCCGCAGGACGCAGGCTGGGGCGACCTCGCCATGCACTTTACGATCGAGACCGGCGTCCGCCAGATCCACGATATCACGGTCGAGTCGGTGCAGACGTCGTGCGGCTACGCCGTGCCGTTCATGACCTTCGACCGCGAACGGCCGACGCTGCGCAAGCTCTATGCGCCGACGACGCCGGAGGCCAACCTCGCAAGTTGGGAAACGCGGACGCGGAGCATCGACGGGCTGCCGACGCGTCCGCCGTCGGTGGTTCCCGGCAGCGCGGCGTGATCGATGCCGGGCTTGCCGACGCCGTCGTCGCCTTCCACGCGACGTTCATCGTGTTCGGTCTGCTCGGCGCGGCGCTGCTGGTGCGCTTTCCCTGGCTGGTCTGGCTGCACCTGCCAGTGTTGGCGTGGGGCATCTGGATCGAGTTTTCGGGCGCGTACTGCCCGCTGACCCCGCTCGAAAACACCTTGCGCGAGCGCGCCGGGCTGCACGGCTATACCGGCGGCTTCATCGACCATTATCTCACCCCGGTGATCTATCCCGACGGGCTGACGCGCGGCACGCAGGCGATCTTCGGCACCATCCTGATCGGGCTCAACCTGGCCTTCTACGCGCGCTTCCTCCTCCGCCGCCGGCCGCTCTGACATGGCGCTCGTCATCGTCGAGACGCTGTTCGACCGGATGGCCGGGGAGATCGCGCGCGGGCG
>JBBSFF010000086.1:0-7700 GCA_038238995.1 Sphingomonadales bacterium | reverse complement strand
GACGAACAGTTGCAGGCTCGCCCGCTGATAGCGCCCGGTCAGGCGCAGGTCGACGAGGGTCTTTTCGCCGAAGTTCTGGAGGTTGTCGGCACGCACGTAGGTCGTCGACTGATACTGCGCGTCGATCCTCCCTTCGAGGCTGAACGCGTCGCCGACCTGGACCGTATAGCGCGGGCTGAAGATAAACTTCAGGTCGGGGACATAAGGAAGATGCCTGCCGTTGAAGTCGATCGCTGGTAGCCCGGCGAGCGCAAGCGTCTGCGCCAGCGACGCGTCGAGAAACGTCGTATAGCGCGCATGGGTATAGGCGAAGCTTGTCGCGATCGACAGCGCGTCGAGCAGGCGGAGATCGGCGGTGAGTTCAAGCCCGTAGATTTTCGACGCCGCGACATTGCACGTATAGGTGCGGTTGGTCGACGATCCGCCGGCGGTCACGGGATTCTGGCACGCCGCCTGCTGGTTATACCAGTCGGTGTAATAAATGTCGCCGTTCAGGCGCAGGCGGTGATTGAGGAAGTCGTTCTTCGACCCGATCTCGAAGGTGTTCGTTTTTTCAGGCGTGAACGCACGCTGGTTGGCGAAGACGTTGAGGCCGGTGTTGAACCCACCCTCCTTCTCGCCGCGTGCAAAGCTGGCGTAGAACTGATGGTCGCGGCTCGCCTCGTACTTGGCGATGACGCGCGGCGTCCAGAAATGAATGTGTTGCGACAGGTCGTAGATGGCCGCCTGCGTCGGCGCGGCAAGGTTGCTCGATATCTGTTTGAACCCCTGCGTCTCGTCCTCGTACCGGACTTCGCCGGTCAGCGAGAATGCGTCGGTCGCATGGAACGTCAGCGACCCGAAGCCCGAATAACTCTGCGTGGTCTGCGTCTGGCGCGGATACGAATAAGCGGCGAACCCGGCGGCGGTCGGCGCGCTCGGACCGCGGTCGGTGGTTACCGTGCGATTGTCGTAGAAGTAAAAACCGACGAGCCACTCGACGCGGCGCTTGCCGGTCGACGACAGGCGGAGTTCCTCGCTGACGTCACGGTAGACGCCATCGTTCGACGACAGCGCATATTGCGACTGGCCAACCGGGTTCGCCGGCGCGAACGGGAAGCCGAAGTTCGGGCAGCCGCCGGTCCGGTCGCAGACCGTATTGTCGCCGTCATAGGTGTATTCGGCGCGGCGGCGGTCGTAGGAGGTCAGCGACGTCAGCGACACGCCGTCGAAATCATAGGCGAGCGTGCCGTTGACCCGCGTCGTATGCTCGCGGTCGCCGAAGGCGCCAAGCTGGAACGGCAGGGCGACGGTGTTTACGTTGACGCCATTGGTCGGGATCGCCGGAACCTGGCCGAGAAAGATTAGATTGCGCGTCGGCGTGAAGACGCCGGGGACGGCGCTACCGGCGGGGACACCGGGGGCGTAGTTGTTGCGGATTACAGTCGATGGCGGCTGGCCGTCGTTGTTGTCGGTGTACGTTGCGCGCAGCGTCGCGGTCAGTCGCTCCGTCGGGAGCAACTCGATCGTGCCGGTGATGCCGTAATCCTTATCGAAATCGACCCGCCCGCCGTCGATCGCACTCGTGTAGAACCCGTTGAACGTGCGGTAATAGCCACCGACCCGTACGCGGATCTTGTCCGACAATGGGCCGCTGATGCTGGCCAGGCCCTTGAACAGGCCGTGGTCGCCGCCGGTCGCCTCGACCGCCGCTCCCCAGGTGTCCGAAGGGCGCTTCGTGATATAGTTGATCGCCCCGGCGAAGGTGTTGCGGCCGTACAGCGCCGACTGGGGCCCTTCGACGACCTCAATGCGCTCAAGATCGTTCAATTCGAGATCGACGCCGCCCTTGCCCGACAAATAGATGCCATCGAGGAAGACACCGACGTTCAGCGGGCCCAACGTCTGCGCCGCGCCGCGGATGATCGGCAGCTGATTCTGACGCCCGAACAACGGGGTGTAGGTCAGGCCGGGCGTCAGTTTGGCGACGTCGGCGATCGATTCGATCCGCGCCGATTTGATGTCGGCGGCAGTGAAGGCAGTGATCGCGACCGGCGCGTCCTGCAACCGCTCGGCAACCTTGCGTGCGGTAACGATGATATCGCCGGGAACGGTGTCGGCGGTGGCCGCGGCGAGACCGGCGTTGGGATCGACCGGCGGCGCCCCCTGTGCTGCTGCTGCTGCCGGCGTAAACGCCGTTATCGCGATCGCCGTTGCCCCGAGCAGAAATGCCTTGCCATTCGTCATGTCGATATCCCTCGCCTGCGCGGCCAGAAATGCGACACGATGCGACGATTTGTCCAGACAAATTATCAGTCGTCGATCGGTTCGTCACAGCCTTGTCACCCGCGGGCAACAGCGATAGGTTGTCCGGACAACTTTGACAGGGATGGTCTGCATGGCTTTCTGGCTCGCTCTGGCCGCCGCCGCCGCGGTCGCCGCCCCCGGCGTCGCCCAACCGCGCGACCATGTCCCGACCGACATCCGCCGCCTGACGATCCTCGTCCGCGACATCGATGCGTCGCTCAAGCTGTACCGTGACGTCCTTGGTTTGAAAGTCAATTATGACGCGGTCATCGCGGTGTCGGGCGTCGCGCTGCCCGCCGGGGTGCCCGGAAACAAGACGCGGCTCGTCCTGCTCAACGGCAATGATCCGTGGGTCGGGTGGATCGGGCTGATGCAGTACACCGACCCGCCGCTGCCCGATCCCGGTCCTTATCCGACGCGGCTTGCCCGCGGCGGCCATGTACTCGTGACCAACACCGACGACGCGGCGATGCGGTGCGCGGCTGCGAAGCGCGTGCCCGGCGTGACGTTCACCGCTGATGCCCATGTCAGCGAATATCCAGGGCGCAACGGTGCGCCGCCGATCAAGGTTCGGGGCTGCAACTTCTTCGACCCCGACGGGACGGCGATCGAACTGAACCAGATTCTGTAGACCGCTCCCGCCGCTACTTCTTCGCCGCGTCGAGCTTCTTCCTGAAATAGGTCCAGCTCGTCTCGTTCGGGCGCGTGTCGTCGGTGGGCGGCGGGGCGGCGTAGACCGGGTAGGTCGCCGCAATCTGCTCCCGGATCACCGTCGGCAGCGCGGCGATGCCCGCCACCGTCCCGCCGGTCGCGTTGAATACGAGAACGCCGCCGCGCCCGGCCATCTCCATCCACGGCAGCCACGGGCTGATCCGCACCCATGCGATCGCCGGGTCGGCGCGCGGCTTCGACGAATCGAGCAGGTCGCGTGCGTCGGCGGTGAAATCGAAGATCTCCATCGCGTGATACTGATTTCCGGCGAACGCCTGGTATTCGCCGCCGAGAGGGTTGGTGTAGAACAGCGGCACCTCGGTCGGCATGTAGACGCGTCCGCCTTCGATCCGCGCGCCGAGGTCGAACGGCTTGCCGTCGCGCCCGACCGGGAATGTCGGCGCGCGCATGTTGACCGGATCGTTGGCGACATGGACGACCTCGACCGTCTTGCCGGTCCATGGATTGGTCCACTGCTTCAGGACGGTGTGGGTCGCGGGGTCGAGGTAGAACATCAGCTCGCGGCTGACCTGGCGGAAGCCGGTGCCGCGCGCCGGATCGGTGACGGTGACGCACTGGCGGACGTTCATCCCCTCGACGTCGAACAGGTGCCGGTCGGGCTCACCCTCGACGCGGCTGAACACCTTGCCCGACCAGTGGTAGACGACCGCCTCGCCATCGCGCGTCGAGCATTGGACCTTGCGCATCGCCGTCAGCGCGTCGGCGGGGTTGGCGAGGTCCAGCGTCCGCGCCGCTGCCGGGGGCGCCAGCGCGAGCAGCAACGCCGTCGCCACGATCATCGTTCGCATGGTATTTTCCCCTTCGCCCAATCGAAAAGCGCGGTGACGCCTCGCCCGCTCGGGCAAATCAAAGATGTCCGGACAACCTTGCCAGGTCAAGTCGCGCAACGGCAACGCTAAGTCCCGGCCTCGATGAGTTCGATGATTTCGCCCGCCGTGCCGCGGACACAACCGATCCGGCGGTCGCCGTAGAGCACGCCGTCGCCACGCACTGGCGGCCCGAGCAGAGGGGCGCGGACGGCGAGCGAGGCGACGATGAAGCTGACCATCGCGTTGCCCGGTGGCAGCTCACCGGTTGGCACCGGACGCGGCGTAGCCCCGTCCGGGTATTCGTCGATCTCGCTCGCGGCAACGGTGCCGACTCGCGTCATTGTCAGCGTCGTCGGATGATCGGCGGGCAGGCTGAAGGCGGCGTTGATCACCGTGTATGGAAATGTGTAGGTCGACCCCGCCGTGAAGCCGAGTGCCTCGTGGAAGGCAAGCGCCGCCACGCGGTCTCCCGTCGCGAGCGGAACGATGAAAATCTGGTCGATGTCGACCGTCGCCGTCGGTAGGTCGATCTCGTCGGCAGATGGTGACAATACCTGGTTCAGGAACAAGACTTCGCCCGCCCGCCCGGCGACCTGAAAGGGGATGAAGCTGTTGAATTCGCCAACCCTCTTCGGCGCGCCAAGCACGCGAAATGCCGAACCATCGATGCGGGCATGCAGCGCGAACACATCGCTGACGCTGATTTCGAAAGCCGCCCAGCCGTATGTCCGCAATGGCTGGTAACCTGGGACACTAGTCGCTTCAACAAGGCGAATGTAGCATGGGCGACCACCACCATGAAGAAGGGCATAGCGTCGGCCGGAACACGCCGGAGCGCCCCACGCAGCGGCAAGGTCGGCGGAAACCAGTCCCTCGGCGATAACGGTCAACCCAAGCGAGTGTGAGTAATCAAAGAGACTTCTGGCAAAGTCGGTTACGCTGATTGTGCCGCATTTTATGCGGCCGTAGGTATCAAATGGCGAAGATGTCAAACGCATTTCTCATCAGCTTGAACGCTGCGATTCTATCAGCAAGCTTAGCGGGAGTGATTACATAGACGCGCGACCCGATCTGAAACCCTTTGCCGGCCATCGAAACTTCTAAAGGTGTTGCCTCGGGAGATCTGTGTCCGAGACAAACTTGGTCGGGGAGACAGGATTCGAACCTGCGACCCTCTGGTCCCAAACCAGATGCGCTACCAGGCTGCGCCACTCCCCGACGCGCCCCGCAGATAGCATACCGTGCCGCGCTTGCAATGGCGACAGTGCGGTTCGCGCGATGTCATCGGACTTTTATGACAGGGTCAATGCTCGTTGTGGCAATGTTTACACGATATTACAATTTGAAGTGGACTTCGACGCGAACACAGAATAAGCGAGTAAAATCGCGGGCGGCTGCATGTGCATGAACTACCCGCGACGACATTTTCACACAAGGATTTGCGATGGACAGCGCGACGGGCAATACCGAACTTCTTTCGCTGACGGCGGACATCGTCAGCTCGCATGTATCGAATAATTCGGTCGCCGTTTCCGACCTGCCGGGACTGATCAGCAATGTCTATGCTTCGCTCGCTGGGCTCGGCACCGCGTCGACCCCCGAAAAAGCCAAGCAGGAACCCGCGGTTTCGGTCCGCGCGTCGATCAAGCCCGACTATATCGTCTGCCTCGAAGACGGCAAAAAGTTGAAGATGCTCAAGCGACATCTGATGACGAGCTACGGGCTAACCCCCGATGCGTATCGGACCAAGTGGGGCCTGCCTGCCGACTATCCGATGGTCGCGCCGAACTATGCCGAACGCCGCCGCAACCTCGCGATCCGAATCGGCCTCGGTAACAAGCGCGTCGTTGCCGATACCCCGGCACCCGCCGCCGCGAAGCCACGCGGACGTCGCAAGCTCGCGATTGCCGCACCAAAGGACTAAGGCGTGACGGACACGCGGCGGGAGACCGTCCGGCGGATCATGCGCTATGTGATGGTGGCGTTTTATTTCGCTGCCGGGGTCGCGCATCTCAACTCGCCGGGCGGGTTTCTCGCCATCATCCCGGGATGGGTTCCCTACCCGCGCGAGGTCGTGGCCTTCACCGGGGTCTGCGAGCTGTTGGGTGCGACCGGTTTGCTGACGGTGCGCTTACGGTGGTGGGCGGGGGTGATGCTCGCCGCCTATGCGGTATGCGTCTTTCCGGCGAATATTCGGCACGCCGTCGAGGGGATCAGCATCGGCGGGACGGCGCTCGGGCTATGGTATCACATCCCGCGTCTGTTATTTCAGCCGGTGCTCGTCTGGTGGGCATTGTTCGTCGGGGGCGTCGTCGACTGGCCGTGGGCGCCGCGCACCGGCCGATGATAGTAAAGGGCCGCCCGGATCGCTCCGGACGGCCCACATTGTCGGTCGAAGACCGGAGGTGTCAGCCTGCCGTCACAGTGACACAGGGCAAAAGTCCGGTCCGCAGCGCGAGACAATGAGACACTGGATCACCTCCTTTCGTTATCGTGGTTGGAACACCCATAGTCGGATTTGGCGCGGATGATTGCAAGCCCCGGAAACGTCGTTTCGGTTCAGGTCGGACGCGTTGCCCCGCTCGGGCCGAACGGTGTGCCGAGTGCGTTCGTCAAGCGACCGGTCGCAGGGGCGGTCGGCGTCACCGCGCAGGGGCTCGACGGCGACGAACAGGCCGATCACAACGTCCACGGTGGGCATGACAAAGCAGTCTACGGCTATGCCGCCGAGGCGTATGATTTCTGGCGGACGGCGCAGCCGCAGCACGCCGCGCGACTCATTAGCGGCGCAATGGGCGAGAACCTGACGATCGCCGGGCTCGACGAAAACAACGTCAATGTTGGAGACCGGGTCCGCATCGGTACGGCGCTGCTCCAAGTGACCGAACCGCGCCAGCCGTGCTTCAAGCTCGCCCTCGCCTTCAACGATCCCAAATTGCCACGCGCCTTCACCCGCTCGGGGCGGTGCGGCTGGTACTATCGAGTGCTTGAGCCGGGCCGGATCGCGGCGGGCGATGCATGTGCGTGCGTCGATCGTCCCAATCCGGATTGGCCGGTCGCGCGGCTGTTCGAGATAATCATGGCGCGTGCAATCGGGCGCGAGACACTGGTCGAGATGGTCGCGATCGAAGGGTTGGGCGAGGGCTGGAAGATCAAGGCGCTCGCCGGGCTGGCACGGCTCCGCGCGGGTTGAGCGTCAGCCCCGCGCGGCGGCGGGCGAGCGCGACGAGCTCGGTCCGCGCGAGCAGTGCGACCCCGACGACGAACGGGATTAGCGTGTACATCACGCGAAACATGAACAGCGCGGCAAGGACGTCCTGCTTCGGCATCGTCGGAAGCATCAGTATAACGACGGTTTCGAACACCCCGAGGCCCCCCGGCGCATGGCTGAGTGCACCGGCGATCATCGCCACGGCGTAGATCACGACGACGCCGCTGAAAGGCGGCAGTCCGTGTTCAGGGAGAAGGACGTACAGCGCACCGGCGGCGGCGGCGAGATCGAGCGCGCCGACGACGAGCTGCGCGACGGTCGCGCGCCAGTCGGGAAGCCGCAGTTTGACCCCAAACATCGCCAGCTCGCGCCGGTAACAGGCGGCAAAGACGATGTACCCGGTCGACGCAGCGAGCAGCGCGATCCCCGCCCAGCGGTCGATCGCCGTCGGCAGCATATGGATCGTCGCGGCAATCGACGGATCGATCGTCAGCCCGACCCCGGCGGCGAACACCAGCCCGAGCCAGAACGTCCAGCCGCACAGCGCGATGATCATCGCGATATCGAGCGGCTTGACCCCGGCGCGGGTGTAGATGCGGTAGCGCACGGTGCCGCCGGTCAACACCGTCAGCCCCAGCGCATGGCTCATCGTGAAGCTGCCG
>JBBSFF010000085.1:0-7815 GCA_038238995.1 Sphingomonadales bacterium | reverse complement strand
CGTCCTCGCCGCCGCGTGTCTTGCGCTGTTCGCGCTGGGGCTCAGCTTCAACATGATGACGCTCGGCGGCATGGCGGCGGCGGTTGGGCTCGTCGTCGACGATGCGGTCGTCATGCTCGAACATCTGATGCGCCGCCTGCAGGAACGGTCGAAGCTGCCGACGCTCGCCGCCGCCGCCGAGATGGCGAAACCGCTGTTCGGCTCGACCGCCGCGACCGTTGTCGTCTTCCTGCCGCTCGCGTTCATCAGCGGGGTTACCGGCGGCTTTTTCAAAAGCCTCGCGATCACGATCACCGCGTCGCTCGTCGTCTCGCTCCTGTATGCGCGCTATGTCATCCCGCTCGTCGCCGCCGGCTGGCTCACCGCGAAGGACGCCGAAGCAGCGGACAAGGCCGAGCAGATGATGGGCGGCATGACGCGGCGCTACGCACGTGGCGTCGACCGCGCATTCGGCCGCCCGGCGCTGTTCACCGGCGGCGTCGCGCTCATCCTGATCGTCGCGGGCGGGCTCGCCTACACGCGCGTCGAATCGGGTTTCATGCCAAAGATGGACGAAGGCGGCTTCATCCTCGACTACAAGGCCAAGCCGGGTGCGGCGTTGTCCGACACCGATGCCCTTCTCCGCCGCGCCGAGGCGATCATCCGCGCGACGCCCGAGGTCCGCGGCTATTCGCGCCGGACCGGTTACCAGCTCGGCGGCGGGCTGACTGAGGCCGACGAAGGCGACATGTTCATCCGCCTCAAGGGCGGCGCGCGGCGCGATATCGAAATCGTGATGAGCGAGGTCCGCGCCAGGATCGCGGCGCAGGTCCCCGGGCTCGACGTCGAAACCGCGCAGCTGATGGAGGACCTGATCGGCGACCTGACGGCCGTACCGCAGCCGGTCGAGGTCAAATTGTTCGGCGAGAACCCGGCCGCGCTCGAGCACGCGGCGACCGTCGTCGCGGTGGCGATCGGCAAGATTCCCGGCATCGTCGAGGTTCGCGACGGGTTGCGCGTCGCGGGCGATGCGATCGTCGTCCACGTCGACCCGGCGCAGGCGGCGCTCGCCGGACTCGATCCGGCGGCGGTGGCGGCGCAGCTCAATGCGATCATCGGCGGCGCGGTCGGCACGCAGGTGCGGCAGGGGACGACGCTGATCGACGTCCGCGTCCGCGCGCCACTCGACGCCCGCGCGCGCGCCGCGAGCCTCGGCGGCATGCCGCTGCGCAGCGTCGACGGGCGCAGCGTCCGGCTCGACCAGATCGCGACGGTCGAGGTCGCCGCCGGGCAGAAGCAGATCACGCGCGAAGACCTCGCGCCGTTCGTCGGCGTCACCGCGCGGCTCGAGGCGCGCGATCTCGGCTCGGCGATGGTCGAGGTGCGGCGGACGGTGGCCGCGCTCAAGCTCCCCGGTATCCGGGTCGATTACGGCGGGCTGTATGCCCAGCAGCAGCAGTCGTTCCGCGACCTGGCGATGGTGTTTGCCGCCGCGCTAATGCTCGCCGCGCTGCTGCTGACGCTGCTCTTCGAGCGGTGGGATTTCACGCTCGCAGTGGTCGCGACGGTGCTGCTGTCGGCGGCGGCGGTGCTCGTCGGGCTGTGGATCACCGGGACCGAACTCGACATCTCGGCGCTGATGGGGCTGACAATGGTCGTCGGCATGGTCACCGAGCTCGCGGTGTTCCTGCTGGCCGAGCTCGACCCCGCCGTACCGGTCGACCGCGCCGCGCTGCGCCACGCCGGCGAGGCACGGCTCCGCCCAATCCTGATGTCGGCGTTGATCGCGATCCTGACCTTGCTGCCGCTCGCGCTGGGGATCGGGCGCGGATCGGGGCTGCAGCGTCCGCTCGCGACCGCGATCATCGCCGGGCTTGCGGTCGGCGCGCCGCTCGTGCTGACGCTGCTGCCGGGGCTGCTGCTGCTCGGTCGCCGAAAGGGTGCCGATCCCCGCTGAGCGACCGCGACGGTTTGCCGGTCGGGCAAATTGATCTAGGACCGCGGCGGGACACGGGAGATCGGCGATGGCGAAGCGCAAACTCGGGCCGTTCATGGTCGACGGCGTCGGCCTCGGCTGCATGTCGCTGAGCTATGCCTATGGCATGCCGCCATCGGACGCCGAGGGGGAGGCGTTGCTCCACCGCGCGCTCGACCTCGGCTACGACTTCCTCGACACCGCCGCGCTCTACGGCATCGGGCATAACGAAACGTTGATCGGGCGCGCGCTGAAATCGCGGCGCGACGAGTTCGTCCTCGCGTCGAAGTGCGGGATCCGCCTCGGCGAGGGCGGGATCAAGGCCCCGCGCGTCCTCGACGGCAGCCGCGCCGGGGTGACGGCGGTGCTCGACGAAAGCCTCGCGCGGCTCGGCGTTGATACAATCGACCTGTACTACCTCCACCGGCTCGACCCGAAGACGCCGATCGAGGAGTCGGTCGGCGCGCTCGCCGACGCGGTCACGGCGGGCAAGATCCGCAGTATCGGTCTGTCGGAGGTGAGCAGTGCGACGCTCCGCCGCGCCGCCGCTGTCGCCCCGATCGCCGCGCTCCAGACCGAATATTCGCTGTGGACGCGCAACCCCGAACTCGGTGTTCTGGCGGCGTGCCGCGAGACCGGCACGACCTTCGTCGCCTTTTCGCCGGTCGGGCGCGGCTTCCTCGCCGGCGGCGGTCCGGACGCGGCGGCGCTGACCGACGGCGACATCCGCCGGACGATGCCGCGCTTTCAGAGCGACAATTTCGTCGCGAACCGGACGTTGCTCGATGCCTTCACCGCGATCGCGGCGGACCTCGGTCACACCCCGGCGCAGCTGTCGCTCGCGTGGTTGCTAACCCGCGAACCCGATCTCGTGACGATCCCCGGCACCGCGTCGATACCGCATCTCGAAGAGAATTGGGCGGCGCGCGACGTCACGCTCGACGCCGCGACCAGCGCGCGCCTCGACGCGCTGATCAACCAGTCGACCGTCCACGGCCACCGCTATTCGCCCGCGATGAACGCGGCGATCGATACCGAGGACTTTCCCGTAAGCGCAGCGGCGTGACCTCCGACGCCGCCCTCGACGCCGAACCGCGCGACGCGCTCGACGACGACGGCCGCCTGCGCCGCGATTTCGTCGCCGACGTCGTCGCCAGCCTCGACGCCGACGACGTGGTCGCGACCCGCGCGCTCGTCGATCCGCTCCACGAAGCCGACATCGCCGACCTGTTCGAACTAATCCCCGCCGACTATCGCCGCGACCTCGCGCACGCGCTCGGCGACAAGCTCGACGCCGACGTCATCGCCGAGATGAACGACTGGGTCCGCGAGTATCTGCTCGACGAACGAACCCCGGGTGAGGTCGCGGCGGTCGTCTCCGAACTCGACACCGACGACGCGGTCTCGATCATCGAGGAGCTCGACGACGACGACCGCCGCGAGGTGCTGCGCGCGCTCGATCCCGACGACCGCGCGGCGATCGAGAGCGCGCTGAGCTACCCCGAGGAATCGGCCGGGCGGCTGATGCAGCGCGACCTCGTCGCGGTTCCCGAACACTGGACGATCGGCGCGATCGTCGATTTCATCGGCACCGAACCCGATCTGCCGACCGACTTCTGGGAGGTGTTCGTCGTCGATCCGGCGTACCACCCGACCGGCACGATCCGCCTGTCGTGGCTGCTGACGCAGAAGCGCGACGCGGTCGTTGGCGCGGTCATGCAGCGCGACCAGACGCTGATCCCGGTCGCCGAGGACCAGGAAGAGGTTGCGCTCCAGTTCCAGAAATACGCGCTGATCTCGGCCGCCGTGGTCGATGCCGACGGGCGGCTGGTGGGCGTCATCACCGTCGACGACATCGTCCACATCATCCAGCAGGAAGCGGGCGAGGACGCGCTCAAGCTGTCGGGCGCGGGCGACGGCGACATCAACGAACCCGTGCTCAACACGATCCGGGTGCGGATGGGCTGGCTGCTGATCAACCTCGTCACCGCGATGGTTGCCGCGTCGATTGTCTCGGCGTTTTCGGGGACGATCTCGCGGCTGGTCACGCTCGCGGTGCTGATGCCGATCGTCGCGGGGATGGGCGGCAACGCGGCGACGCAGACGATGACCGTCACCGTCCGCGCGCTCGCGACCAATCAGTTGACAAGTTCGAACACGGTGCGGACGATCCGCCGCGAATTGACGATCGCGCTGGCGAACGGCTTCGGCCTCGGCACGCTGATGGGGGTCGTCTGCCAGCTCGTCTATCATGATCCCACGCTCAGCCTCGTGCTGTTCGCCGCGATGGTGATCAACAACATCAACGCCGGGCTTGCGGGCATCGTCATCCCGGTGACGCTCGAGAAGTTCGACATCGACCCCGCCGTGACGTCGACGGTGTTCGTGACGACGATGACCGACACCGTCGGTTTCTTCGCCTTCCTCGGCCTCGCGACGCTGTTCCACGTTTGACGCTGCATCTGACCAAGGTCGCCGTCGGCTGCGCAAGCGTCGAGGCGCTCGCCGACCGTCACGCGCTGCGCGCCGCAACCGAAGGGCAGGCATATTGCCTGACGCGCTACATGCCCAAACGCGCCGTCGAGCTGGCCGGCGGCTCGCTGTTCTGGATCATCAAACACACGCTCGTCGCCCGGCAGACGATCGTCGGCCTCGACATGGTCGAAACCGAATGGGGAACGAAGTGCCGGATCGCGCTCGCGACCGCCCCGGTCGGGGTGCTTGCGACGGCGCGCCGCGCGCACCAGGGCTGGCGCTACTTCACTGGCGCCGACGCCCCGCGCGACCTGACCGCGGCCGACGCCGACCTCGATGCGGTGCCGCCGGCGATGCTGCGCGACCTCGCCGCGCTATGGCTGGTGTAGCGCGACGGCGCGACCCGGGGCTGGTCGCCATCCGGGCAGGTGGACCCGGATCAGCCAGAATACGAGAAGCCCGAGCGGAATGAACTGCGGGAAAAATAACGCGGCCGGGACATGATACGGTCCCGGCAGCATCCGCGGCAGGCCATTGGTGAACGCCGAGCCCACCGCGAGGGTCAGCCCGAGGCACATGCGCCACAGATGCCGCGCGATCCGCGCCACCCCGACGAGCCCCCCGGCCAGCATCACTCGCACGTCGGCAATGGCGGCGACGACGGCGACGAACGTAAAGCTGAAAATCGCGATGCGGATCGGCCCCTTGAACTCGAACGCGCTTTTCAGGAACGGCGTGGCCCCGGTCAGCAACTGAAACGTGAGGAGCACAAACGGCACGCACAGGCAGAAAACGGCGGCAAGCGCGATCCGTTCGGGCCAGCCGGTCGTCGCCTCCGCCCGCGACACCGCCAGCCACGCCGTCGCGACGAGATAAAAGGCGAACGAGCCGATGACGAGATTGACGATCTGGCCGGGCATGACGACCGCGAGAACGTCGGCAAACACCGCCATCGTCAGCATCGCGACGACGAACACGGTGCCGGCGCGGCGATGGAGCCACCCGCCCTTGGCGGCGAAAATCGCGATGCTTCCCGCGACGAGGCCGATCGTCCCGCCCGCGATATGGACGACGAAGACGAGGGGTGTCAGATCGTGCAGCACGATATCTCCAATCCTCGACGCGGCGCGTGGGGCACCGCGGCTGCAGCCGCCGCGGCGTCGCGCGTCAGCTGCAGTGCGCCTTGCCGCTGCCCGCGCTCGATACCGTGCAGCGCGCGCCGCCGGTCAGAAAGATTTCCCCCGACCCCATTATCGACAGGTTGGCGGTCTGGGTGGCGAAGGCGCGGATGTCGCCCGACCCGGTCATGTTGGCGCTCAGCGTCGCGCACTTGAGCCCGTCGAGCTTCATGTCGCCCGACCCGGCGATCTTGACCGTGCCCGACCCGCACCGGCCCGTCGCGGCGATCGTGCCCGATCCGGACAAGGCGAGGCGCATGGCGTCGGTGTCGAGCGACCCGACGGTGATGTCGCCCGACCCCGCGACCGCGGCGGCGAAGTCAGCGACCTTGATCCGGTCGGCCTTGACGTCGCCCGAACCGGTGACGCTGATCGAGCGGAGCATCGGCACGGTGACCGCGATCCGGACCGGACCATGGTCGCGCCACGACCAGTCGAGCCCGCGCTTGTTGCCGATCTTGAGCACGCCGTCCTCGACCCCGATCTCGAGCCGGTCGAGCGCGGCCGCTTCGCCGGTCGCGTGAACGCTTGCCGCGCGCCCCGTCGTGATCGTCACATCGGGCGACCCGGAAAGCGCGAGGCCGTGAAAGTCGCCGACCGCAAAGGCGCGATCCGCAGCGAGCGCGGGCCCGGCGGCGGTCAGCAAGGCGGCGGCGGCGATCAGGCGAATCATTGGCACATCCCCTAGACTGTGTATTGCCTGAATAATACACAACGAGCGCGCGTTGTCCACCTGTTATCCGGGGCTCGCCGCCGTTCCCGCGAGCAGACCACCGTCGATGACGAACTCGGCCCCGGTCGTGTAGGTCGACTCGTCCGACGCGAGATAAACGACGATCGCCGCGACCTCCGCGACGGTGCCGAAGCGTTTGAGCGGCGTGTCGGCAACGAGCTTCGCCATCGTCGCTTCGCGGTTCGCCGGATCGCCGAGCATCGCCTCCCAGATCGGGGTCAGGATCGCCGCCGGGTACACCGAGTTACAGCGGATCTTCAGCCCCTGCTGCGCACACCACAGCGCCACACTCTTGCTATGGTTGCGCACCCCGGCCTTCGACGATGCGTACGCCGCCGCGCCCGGGATGCCGACCAATCCCGACCGCGACGACATGTTGACGATCGAGCCGGTGCCGTGGGGCCGCATCGCGCGGATCGCGTGCTTGCAGCCAAGGAAGACGCCGTCGAGGTTGGTCGCGTGGACCGCACGCCACTGGTCGAGCGTCGCATTTTCCGGGTCGTGCGCGCCGGGCAGGTTGATCCCCGTGATCCCGGCATTGTTGACGACGATGTCGATCCGCCCGTCGCGGGCTAGGATGCGGGCGTACGTCGCTGCCCACGCCGCTTCGTCGCGGACGTCGAGGACCGCGGCGGTCGCGCCGACGCCGACGACTTGCGCCGCGCGTTCGGCGGAGTCGAGTTCGAGATCGGTCAGCCAGACCGTCGCGCCCTCGGCAACGAACGCCTCGACGATCCCCGCCCCGATGCCCTGCGCCGCCCCGGTGACGAGCGCGATCTTGCCGGCAAGGCGGGGCATGGGTGATCCTTCAGGCTAAATCCTCCCCGGCTTCGGGGAGGGGGGCCATCGCGCTTCAGCGATGGTGGAGGGGCGGTCGAGCGGACTCAACAGTCGAGTTCGCACCGCCGCCCCTCCACCACGCGGCGAAGATGCCGCGCGGTCCCCCTCCCCCAAATGGGGGAGGATCAAGATCAAGCCGCCTTCAGCACGCTTTCGATCTTCGCCTGCGCCGCCGGCTCGTCGATGTTCTCCATCGCCGCGAGTTCGCGGGCAAGCCGCCCGATCGCCGCCTCGTAGATCTGGCGCTCGGAATAGCTCTGCTCGGGCTGGTCCTCGGCGCGGTGGAGGTCGCGAACGACCTCGGCGATCGACACGAGGTCGCCCGAATTGATCTTCGCCTCGTATTCCTGCGCCCGGCGGCTCCACATCGTCCGCTTGATCCGCGGGCGGCCCTTGAGCGTGGTCAGCGCCTCGAGCAGCGTCGCCTGGCTCGACAGCTTGCGCATGCCGACGCCTTCGGCCTTGTTGGTCGGGACGCGCAGCGTCATCCGCTCCTTCTCGAAGCGCAGGACATACAGCTCGAGGTGGGTCCCGGCGATTTCCGAGCTCTGCACCTCGACAACGCGGCCGACCCCGTGCTTGGGATAAACGACGTGATCGCCGACGACGAAATTGAGCGGCTTGGCGGCCATATT
>JBBSFF010000084.1:0-7888 GCA_038238995.1 Sphingomonadales bacterium | reverse complement strand
CGGGCGAGCCGTGGCGCGCCGACGTGCTGGCGACGCGCGGGCGGCACCGCGTCGCGGTCGAGGTACAGTGGTCGGGTCAGGCCGACGATGAGACCGCGCGGCGGCAGGCGCGCTACGCCGCGAGCGGGGTTCGCGCGCTGTGGCTGTTCCGCCGCCCCGGGTTCGCGGTCGACCCCGAGGTTCCCGCAGTACGGGTGAGGGGCACGTTGGCGGGCGGGCTGGCCGTGCTCGGGCTGCCCGCTGGAGACTTTCTCGCTGCCGTCTTCGACCGTCGGCTCAGGTTCGGCATCGCGGCGGGGGCGACCGCGTCGGTCAGCATCGTCGGCGCGATCGCGGCTTGTTGGGGCGGCGACTGCGGTGCGCTAAGCCGGGTCGTGACCGGGATCGAGGTTGGCCACGGCGGGTCGTCGTGCAAGGTCGAGATAGCAGCGCTTGGCGCGCATCCCGTCGTGCTCGCCGCGCTGACCACTCTCCTCCCCGCCGACCCGCTGCGCGGGCGCATCCGAGTGCGCCGCGCGACGGGGACCGCCGTGACCGGCTGCTTCCGCTGCGACCGTCCGGTCGAGGCGGCGGCGCGCGCCGCGCGGACGGTGCTGGCGGCGGCGGCGGTGCCGATCACCCCCGACTGGGTCGCGATGATCGCCGCGCAGCCGGGCTATGCGCCGGTGTGGAGCGTCGCGCCGGTTGCCACCCGCACCACCATCCCGTAGCGCCGCCCCATGCGGATCGCCTTTATGGGAACCCCGGCGTTCGCGGTGGCGGCGCTCGACGCGCTCGTCGCGGCGGGGCACGACGTGGCGGCGGTCTATTCCCAGCCGCCGCGCCCGGCGCAGCGCGGCAAGGCGGTGACAAGATCGCCGGTTCACTTGCGCGCCGAGGCGCTCGGAATCGAGGTCCGCGCTCCGGTCAGCTTCAAGGACGACGCCGACCGTGCCGCCTTCGCCGCGCTCGACCTCGATATCGCGGTGGTCGCTGCTTACGGGCTGATCCTGCCAGTGGCGATCCTCGCCGCGCCGCACTGGGGGTGCCTTAACATCCACGCCTCGTTGTTGCCGCGCTGGCGCGGGGCGGCGCCGATCCAGCGGGCGATCCTTGCCGGGGACGCCGCGACGGGTGTGACGATCATGGCGATGGCGCGCGGGCTCGACACCGGGCCGATGCTGCTGACCGCGGCGACGCCGGTCGAGCGCAAGACCGCGGGTGACTTGACCACCGAGCTTGCCGCGATCGGCGCGCGGCTGATCGTCGACGCGCTCGCCGGGCTCGATGGGCTGACGCCGGTCGTCCAGCCCGACGGTGCGACCTATGCCGCCAAGGTCGACAAGGCCGAGGCGCGGCTCGATCTGGCGCTCCCCGCCGCTGCCGTCGAGCGTGCGATCCGCGCGTTCAACCCGTTCCCGGGAGCCTATGTCGAGATCGACGGCGAGCGGCTCAAGCTGCTTGCCGCCGATGTGATGGATGGCGGCGGCCCGCCCGGCACCGTCGTCGACGACCGGCTGACGGTCGCCTGCGGAAGCGGCGCGATCCGCCCGACGCTTGTCCAACGGGCGGGCAAACCGGCGATGGCGACCGCGGCGCTGCTGAATGGGTGGCCGGTCGCGCCGGGCACCCGGCTCGGATGACGCGCTTTCGGTTGACGGTCGAATACGACGGAACCCCGTTCATGGGCTGGCAGCGGCAGCGCCATGGGCCGAGCGTCCAGGGCGCGATCGAGGCGGCCGTCCTCGCGACCACCGGCGAAGGCATCGCCGTCACCGGCTGCGGGCGGACCGACGCTGGGGTCCACGCGGCGGGACAGGTCGCGCACGTCGATATCGACCGCGCGATCGACGCCTTCCGCCTGATGGAGGCGGTCAACGCGCACCTCCGCCCCCTGCCCATCGCGATCATCGGCTGCGCCGAAGCCGATGCCGCCTTTCACGCCCGCTTCGACTGCATCGGGCGCAGCTACCGCTACCGCATCGTCAACCGCCGCGCGCCGCTGGTGCTCGACCGTGGGCGGGCGTGGCAGGTCGCGGTGCCGCTCGACGCGGCGACGATGCACGACGCGGCGCAGATGCTGGTGGGGAAGCACGACTTCACGACCTTTCGCTCGGTTCGCTGCCAGGCGCGGTCGCCGGTCAAGACGCTCGACCGGCTCGACGTGGCGCGGCACGGCGAGGTGATCACGATCGAGGCCGCGGCGCGGTCATTCCTCCACCATCAGGTGCGCTCGATGGTCGGCTGCCTGCGGCTGGTCGGCGAGGGGCGATGGTCGGCGGGCGACCTGGCGAGCGCGCTCGCGGCGCGCGACCGGCTCGCGCTCGGGGTTAATGCTCCGCCCGACGGCCTGACCTTCGTCGCCGCGACCTATGCGAAAGTGTCGGCAGACTTTACACCCGCCGCGACCCGCAAATTGTCGGCCGTTTGAAATCAGCGTCTTAACCGGCGTCATCGAACTGGCATGACCTTTGCTGGATGGTTAACGGCGTGTCAGCGGGGGCTGTGCCTTGGGAGACGATCGTTGCGCTACAGACCGCTCCGCGGGTTCGCCCGTGTCAATTTGATCTGGGTGATCGGGGTCGCCGCCGGCGTCATCGCCGGTGGTATTGCGGCATTGACGCTCGCGGGGCGCGCGTAGGCCTTAGATCAGCCCGATCTCGCGGAGACGCTGACGCAGGTAGGCGTCGGCGGTGATCGCCTCGCCCGGCCCGGACAGCGGCACGATCAGATAATCGGGGCGGAAGTGCAGGAAGAACGGCGTCGAGTAGCGCGCAGCCGACGCCCGGTCGGGGGCCGGGTTGACCACGCGGTGTGTCGTCGACGGCAGCGCGCCGCCGGTCAGCCGCTGCAGCATGTCGCCAATGTTGCACACGAGCGTTCCGGCGGGAGCCTCGATGTCGCGCCAGACGCCGTCGCGATCGAGCAACTGCAGTCCCGCCTCCTCGGCCCCGAGCAGCAGGGTGATGACGTTGATATCCTCGTGCGCGCCGGCGCGGACCGCCGCCGGGGTGCCGGTCACCGGCGGGTAGTGCAGCAGCCGCAGGATCGAGTTGCCATCGCGGGTCGGCCCGACGAAGAAGTCCGCCGCCAACCCGAGATGGAGCGCCAGCGCGGTGAGAACCCGCCCGCCCGCGGCGTCGAGCGCGGCGAACAGCGCGGCGACGGCGGGGTGGAAGTCGGGCACCTCGCCCGGCCAGACATTGTCGGGCATCGCGCCGCGCAACGCGCTGTCGGCGGGGAGATCGCGCCCCATGTGCCAGAATTCCTTGAGGTCGGAGACGCTCGCGCCCTTGGCGACCTCGGTGCCAAACGGCGTCAGCCCGCGCTGCCCACCGCCGCCGGGGATGTGGTAGCGACGCTTGACCGCCTCGGGCAGCGCGAAGAACGCGCGTGTCGCGGCGAGCGCGCGGTCGATCAGCGCAGGATCGATGCCGTGATCGGACACGACCGCGAACCCCGTCCGCCCGAAGGCGTCGCCGAACGCGACCGCCGCCGCCGCCGGGTCGGCATCGACCAGCGTCAGCGGGAGGGGGGCGATGTCGGCGGTGGTCGTGAGGGTCACAGCGGTATTCCTGTCGGGCGGTAGCGGGAGAGGGACTTGAACCCCCGACCCCAGGATTATGATTCCCGTGCTCTAACCAGCTGAGCTACCCCGCCAAGGGCCCGACCCCGCCGCCAACGGGAGGCGCGATATAGTCGCGCGGGCACCGCCCGGTCAATGCCGCCCGCCGCGTCGCGATTGCCCCACGCCAGCGCAGCCGTTACCACCGCGCCCATGCCCGCCGCTCCCCCCGCCGTCTGGTCGCTCGCCATCCATGGCGGTGCGGGCGGCATGAGCCGCGCGACCCTAACGCCGCACGCCGACGCCGCCGCTCGCGCCGCGCTCGCCGCCGCGCTCGACGCCGGGGCGACGGTGCTGGCGGCGGGTGGCAGCGCGCTCGATGCGGTCGCGGCGGCGGTCGCCCACCTCGAGGATGCGCCCGAGTTCAACGCGGGGCGCGGCGCGGTCTTCACCGCCGACGGCACGGTCGAGCTCGACGCCGCGATCATGGACGGGACCACCCGCCGCGCCGGGGCGGTGGCGCGGGTGACCCGAACCCGCTCGCCGGTCGCGCTGGTGCGTGCGGTGATGGAGCGGACCCCGCACGTCATGCTCGCGGGCGTCGGGGCGGACGCCTTCGCCCTCACGACCGGGCTCGAGCAGGTCGACCCCGCGTGGTTCCGCACCGCCGAACGCGCGCGACAGTTCGAGGAAGCGGGGACGACCTTCGACCGCGCGATGAAATACGGCACCGTCGGCGCGGTTGCCCGCGACAACCACGGCCACGTCGCCGCCGCCACCTCGACCGGCGGCGTCACCGGCAAGCGCTGGGGTCGGATCGGCGATTCGCCGCTGATCGGCGCGGGCACCTACGCCGACGACCGGGCGGCGGCGGTGTCGGCGACCGGATCGGGCGAGGACTTTATCCGATTGAGCGTCGCGCACGAGCTGTGCGCCCGCGTCCGCTTGCTCGGCGAGAGCGTCGCCGACGCGGCGCGGACGGTCGTGGCCGAAGTCGGCGCGGTCGGCGGCGCAGGCGGCGTGATCGCCATGTCCCCCGGCGGCGAGCCGACGTGGGCGTTCAACACCAGCGGTATGTACCGCGGATCGGTCGCGAGCGGTACCGCTTGCCGCGTCGCGATTTATGCCGACGAGGGGTAAGCGATGCACGACGTCCTGATCGTCGGTGGCGGCCAGGCGGGGGCGCAGGCGGCGATCTCGCTGCGCCAGGGTGGCTTCGCGGGGTCGATCACGATCGTCGGTGAGGAGCTCGACCCGCCGTACGAGCGCCCGCCGCTGAGCAAGGATTACCTTGCAGGAACGAAGACCGCCGACCGGCTCGCGCTGCGTCCGGCGGGCTTCTGGAGCGAGCGGCACGTCACGCTGCTGCCCGGCCAGCACGTCACCGCGGTCGACCCGGTCGCGCATTGCGTGACGACCGCGAGCGGCTCGACGCTGGGGTACGCGACGCTGATCTGGGCCGCCGGAGGCCACGCGCGCGCGCTGCCGGTTCCCGGCGGCGACCTGCCCGGCGTCCACTCGATCCGCAGCCGCGCCGACGTCGATGCGCTGACCGCCGACCTTGCGCGGACCGACGACGTCGTCATCGTCGGCGGCGGCTATATCGGCCTCGAAGCCGCCGCGGTGCTGGCGAAGGCGGGTAAGCGCGTGACAATCCTCGAGGCGCAGGACCGGGTCCTCGCCCGCGTCGCGGGGGAGCCGGTGTCGCGCTTCTACGAGGCCGAGCACCGCGCCCACGGGGTCGACGTCCGCCTCGGCGCCGGCATCGAGGCGTTTGAAGGCGAAACCCACGTCACCGGTGTGCAGACCACCGGCGGCACGATCGCGGCGGGCGTCGTTATCGTCGGCATCGGGCTGGTCCCCTCGGTCGCCGCGCTCGCTGCCGCCGGGGCAGTCACGCACAACGGCGTCGAGGTCGATGCCCTGTGCCGGACCTCGCTCCCCGACATCTTCGCGATCGGCGACTGCGCGCACCACGTCAACGCCTTCGCGGGCGGCGCGGGCATCCGCCTCGAATCGGTGCAGAACGCGATCGACCAGGCGAAGGTCGTCGCCGGGGTGCTCCTGGGCACGCCCCGCCCGTACCACGCTGTGCCGTGGTTCTGGTCGAACCAATACGACCTCAAGCTCCAGACCGTCGGGCTGAGCGGCGGCCACGACGCGACCGTCGTCCGGGGGAGCCCCGAGTCGCGGTCGTGGAGCCTGATCTACCTTCGCGAAGGCCGCGTCATCGCGCTCGACTGCATCAACGCGGCGCGCGACTTCGTCCAGGGCAAGGCGCTCGTCGAGGCCGGGCTTGCCGCCGACCCGGCATTGCTGGCAAACGTTACGGTGCCGCTCAAGTCCCTGCTTCCGGGGGGCGCCGCCGCGTAGGAGCCGAGGTCGATGCTCGAGGTCCATCCGCCACACCAGACGCCGCACAGCTGGCGCGACTTCTTCATCCACATCGCGACGATCGTCGTCGGCCTGCTGATCGCGGTCAGCCTCGAACAGTCGGTCGAGTGGGTCCACCACCGCGACGAGGTCGCGCAGACCCGAAACGAACTCGAGCACGAGCGGGCGCGCAATGCCCGCATCTCGGCGGTCCTGCTTGCCGAATACCGGCGCGTAACGCCCCGGCTGATCGACAATCTACGGGTATTTCAGTACCTCCGTGCGCACCCCGGCGCGCCGCGGCGCGAGTGGCCCGCGCAACTCAGCTGGGCGTCGCTGTCGATCACCTATCTGCATTCTGCGTGGGACACGGCGCAGCAGGGAAAGGTCTTGCCGTTGATGCCCGAGCACGAGGTCCAACAATATAATGAAATCTATTCACGGCTGCAGATCGCCAACGAGAGCTATGAAGAATTGAGGGCAGCGATCACCAAGGCGCAGCGCTACGGCTTTCGCACGCCCGATCCATCGGCGATGTCTCCAGCGCAGATCGATACCGAGCTTGCCCTGATCGAAGACGTCCTCGCCGCCCATCTCTTCCACGGCGGGGTGGGGCGGGCCATGCAAACGCGCTTTGCCGATTTCCGCGGGCCGACACGCGAGGAGCTGGCCGCATTCACTCCGGTCCCGACGAGCCAGGCCGAGCGCGATGAGATCAAAGTGTTGTTCGAGCAGATCCAGAAGATCAAGGACGAGGCCGAATGAACGCCGTCGCGGGTTGACGCGAGCGGCACCCTCGGCGAAGCTTCCACCCAATAATCGGGACGTAAACCATCATGTCGATCTCCGCCGCCCTTGCCCGTCGCCTGTCGATCCCGGTGATCGGCTCGCCGCTGTTCATCATCTCGAACCCCGACCTCGTCATCGCGCAGTGCAAGGCGGGCATCATCGGCAGCTTCCCGAGCCTCAATGCGCGCCCGATCGCGCAGTTCGAGGAATGGCTGATCCGGTTGAACGCCGAACTCGGCCCAGACGACGCGCCGTACGCGGTCAACCTCATCGTCCACCGCTCGAACGATCGGCTGATGGACGACCTCGCGCTGTGCGTGAAGTACCAGGTGCCGATCATCATCACCTCGCTCGGCGCGCGGGTCGACGTCAACGAGGCGATCCATTCGTACGGCGGCATCGTCCTCCACGACATCATCAACGACAAGTTCGCGCGCAAGGCGATCGAGAAGGGGGCCGATGGCCTCATCGCCGTCGCCGCCGGCGCGGGCGGCCACGCCGGGACAACCTCGCCGTTCGCGCTCGTCCAGGAAATCCGCAAGTGGTTCGACGGCCCGCTCGCGCTGTCGGGGTCGATCGCGAGCGGCGCCGCGGTGCTCGGCGCGATCGCGATGGGGGCCGATTTCGGCTACATCGGCTCGGCGTTCATCGCCACCGCCGAGGCGCGCGCCGACGAGCGCTACAAGCAGATGATCGTCGACAGCAGCGCCGCCGACATCGTCTATTCGAGCCTGTTCACCGGGGTCCACGGCAACTACCTCAAGCCGTCGATCACCCTTGCCGGCATGGACCCCGACCACCTGCCCGAGGGCGACGTGTCGACGATGGACTTCGGCAGCGGCGCCGCGCCCAAGGCATGGAAGGAGATCTGGGGCTGCGGCCAGGGTATCGGCGCGGTCGACGCGATCCTCCCGGCGGCGGCGTTCATCGCCAAGCTGCGGCGCGAGTACGACAGCGCCCGCGGTCGCATCGGCGTCGCGCCCCTTCGGGCAGTCGCAGCGTAGCAGCCATTGCTTCGGCTTGCGCCGAAGGGGGAACCGCCGCCCCGGCGCGTAGTTTCGGCTCCACACAGGAGTGCCCGCCATGGAACTGACCATCCCGCTCGAAACCGTCTGCCGCGTCATCCTGCGCGCGCGCGAGTTCGAGGCGCTCGTCCCCGACACCGATCCCGACGACGGGTCG
>JBBSFF010000083.1:0-7968 GCA_038238995.1 Sphingomonadales bacterium | reverse complement strand
GCCGTTCATGTCGGACAGCGGCACCGACGGGCTCAGCCCGTAATTATACAGGTTGTGGTCGAAACCGAGGTTTTGGAACGTGATCGTCGCGACGAGATACAGCAGCATGATGCCCCAGCCGATCGGCTTGGCCGGGACCAGCGACTGGACGAACACCGAGAGGACCGCGACCAGCGTGAAGTCGGCGGCGCTCGGGACGATGTACCACCATAGATATTTGCCGAGTTCGTAGTGGTGATAGCCCTTGATCGTCTGCACCAGCAGCGCCGCGACAACCGAAACGGCGAGCGTCGATACCAGCACCGCCGAAATCGCGACGATCTTCGGCAGGATGAACGCCCGGTCGGGCAGCGGCGTCGAATCGATGATCTCGTTGGTCCGCTGGTCGCGCTCGCGCCAGACCAGCTCGCCGCCGTAATAGATCGACACGATCATGGCGAACAGGCCAAACGCGCCGCTCAGGGTGTTCACCATGACGCGCGTGACCGGCAGGATCGCGGTGCCGAAAACCTCGGCGGCGAACCACACCCCGGCCCCCGAGTTCAACATGCCGAGCGCCAGCAGTACCGCGTACGCGGGCGAGCGGAAGACCAGGCTCATCTCGAAGCGCAGCCGCGCGAGGAATTGCGGCCAGCGCGCCGCGGCGTGTCGCGGCGACGGCAAGGACCCGATCGCGCGTACCGGTGGCGGCTCGACCGCTTCGACGCCGCGCCGCTTGCTGCCGCGCGCCTCGAACCGGTAGATCGCATAGGCGAGGCCGAGCGTGGCCAAGCTCACGCCGAACCAGATCACCCGCCCCCACAGCAACGGCCCGGTCAGCGGCGGGACGAGCGTGTTGAGCTCAGCCGGCGTCCAGTATTGCGTCGTGTAGCGAATCGCGCCGAGCCCGAATGGCTCGACCCACGCGTAGATTGCGCGGAATTCGGGCTTGCGGCCGAGCGCGGCGGCGGCGGCGAAGTCGGCCATGAACAGCACCACGGTTCCGACGTACGCCGCCATCAACGACCGCGTCGCCGTCGTCAGCGCGAAGAACAGTGCCGACGTCAGGAACGCGCCCGGCAGGCCGATACAGAAATAGGCGAAGGCGTAGTCGCGCAGCCGGTTCGGCCCCAGCGTTTCGGGGTCGACCCACGGCATCAGCGAGCCGATAAACTCGCCGAGCGGGACCGCGATAAGGACGAGGGCGCCGGCAAGGAACGCGCCGGTGAAGCGCCCGAACAGATACGCCGCCTTGGTCATCCGCGTCGACCGGACGATCGGCCCGAACCCGGTCTCGTCATCGCGGACGATCGCGCCCGCGACGAAGGCGGTCGAGACGAACATGAAGAACAGGCTCATCACCAGCATCGTCTGGGTCAGCGCGAAGGGACTGTTCTTGTGGACGTTGCCGCCGCCGCCGATCTGGATCTGCTCGACCGTGACCGAGCCGAAGACGAGCAGGAAGAACGCCAGCGCCGACACCCAGAATACCGGGTTCTTGAGCTGGTAGCGCAGTTCGAACCCCGCAATCCCGGCGAACATCAGGCGGCCTTCGCCGCTGCCGTCGCCGATTGGCTCGAATGGCGACTGGCGTCGAGCGCCGAGAAATACACATCCTCGAGCCCGCCCGGCGTCGCCTCGAACCCGTCGGGTGCGGTATCGGCCTCGACATGGAGCACGGTGCGCCCGGCGAACAGCCGGGTCGAGATCACGCGGTGCGCGGCCTTGTACGCGTCGAGTTCGTCGCGCCCGACGACCTTGCGCCAGATCCGCCCCTTGAGTCGGGCGAGCAGTTCGGCGGGCACGCCCTCGAGCAGGATGCGCCCGCCCGCGAGCACTGCCATCCGCGGGCACAGGTCGGCGACATCCTCGACAATATGCGTCGACAGGATGACGACGACGTCGTCGCTGACCGCGCCGAGCAGGTTGAGGAAACGGTTGCGTTCCTCGGGGTCGAGCCCGGCGGTCGGCTCGTCGACGATGATCAGCCGCGGCGCGCCGATCAACGCCTGCGCGATGCCGAAGCGTTGCCGCATGCCGCCCGAAAATCCCGCCAGCGCCTTCTTCCGCACTGCCCATAGATTGACCTGCTGGAGCAGCGCATCGACCGTCTCGCGCCGCTCGCCGCGCCCGGCGATCCCCTTGAGCACCGCCATGTGATCGAGCATCGCCTCCGCCGAGACGCGTGGATAGACGCCGAAATCCTGCGGCAGATAGCCGAGCGTCCGGCGCAGCAACTCAGGCTGGCGGACGACGTCGATCTCGCCGAAGCGGATGCTGCCGCTCGACGGGGTCTGCAGCGTCGCGACCGAGCGCATCAGCGTCGACTTGCCCGCGCCGTTCGGCCCGAGCAGCCCGAACATGCCGGTCGGCACGGTCAGCGAGACGGCGTCGAGCGCCTGCACCCCGTTCGCATAGATATGCGTCAGTCGGTCGATCTCGAGCATGGCATTCCCCGTTCCTGCACCGATCCTATCATGTGTATTACACATGTAAAGCAGCTGCCGGTTTGACAACTTTTGTGGCGGCGGTTTACGGCGTGGTCGCCCGGAAACCGCGGTGTGCGGCTCCCCGCTTATTGCATGAACCAGCCGTGGCTGACGACGATGCTTTGCCCGGTCAGCGCGTTCGACGGGAAGGCGGCGAGGAACAGCGCGGTCTGCGCGACGTCGTCGACGGTGGTGAACTCGCCGTCGACGGTTTCCTTGAGCATGACGGTCTTGATGACGTCGTCTTCGGAAATGCCGAGTGCTTTCGCCTGCTCGGGGATCTGCTTGTCGACGAGCGGGGTGCGGACGAAGCCGGGGCAGATGACGTTGGCGCGGACCTTGTGCTCGGCCCCTTCCTTGGCGACGACCTTGGCGAGGCCGATCAGTCCGTGCTTCGCCGTGACATACGCCGACTTGAGCTTCGAGGCCTCCTTCGAATGCACCGATCCCATGTAGATCACGCTGCCGCCGCGCCCCTGCGCGATCATGTGCTTGAGACACGCGCGCGTCGTCAGGAACGCGCCGTCGAGGTGGATCGCGAGCATCCGCTTCCAGTCGGCGAACGCATAGTCGACCAGCGGCGCGACGATCTGGATGCCTGCGTTCGACACGAGGATGTCGATCCCGCCGAACTTCGCGGCGACCGCCTCGACCCCGGCATCGACCTGTTCCTCCTGCGTCACGTCCATCGCCACGCCAATCGCGTTGTCCCCCGAGGGGTCGAACTCGAGCGCGGCGGCGTTGGCGGCGTCGATGTTGAGGTCGGCGATCGCGACCTTCGCGCCCGCTTCGAGAAACACCTTGGCGATGTCCTTGCCGATGCCGCTTGCGGCACCGGTGACGACGGCGACCTTGCCAGTCAGCATCACGCGCTCGATCCCTCGTTCAAACCGACGCCCGCAGCGTCGCGCGGACGCCAAGGTGCGCAGGGTCGTACGTCAGTGACGAACCGAGGCTCGCTGCCATCGCGCCGATCAGCTTGGTGCCGATGCCGGTGCCCTTCGGGGCCATCGACACGGGCAAGCCAGCCCCGTCGTCCTCGACGCGCAGGACGAAGTCCCGTTCACCATCGCGCGCGAGGTCGATCCGGATTTCGCCCGCCTGACCCGACGGATAGGCGTATTTGCACGCGTTGCTGACGAGTTCGTTGACGATTACCCCGAGCGACACCGCGCGGTCGGTGGCGAGGCGGATCGGGTCGGCGGCAAGCCGCAGCGCGCGCGGCGAGTCCGGGGTCGACCAGGTCGCCTCGAGCTCGCGAACCAGCGCGGCGAGATAGTCGTCCATCGCTACGCCCGAGACGTCGTCGGTCGTGTAGAGCCGCTTGTGGACCTGCGCGATCGCGGTGATCCGCGCCTGGGTATCGGCGAGCGCCGCCTTCGCCGCCGGGTCGTCGAGCGCGCGCGCCTGCATGTGGATGAATGCCGACACGAGCTGGAGCGAGTTGGCGACGCGGTGGTTGACCTCGTGGAGCAGCGCCTCGAGCCGCGCGTTCGACGCGCGGAGCGCGGTCTCGACCTCGGCCTTCTGCGCCTTGAGCGCGACTGCGGTCAGCGCGGTGTCGAAGGCGTTGGCGAGCAGGTCGAAGAAGTCGTCGCCGACGGTCTTGACGACATAGTCGACCGCCCCGGCCTTCAATGCGGCGACGGCGATGCGGCTTTCCTCCGATCCGGTGACGTAGATGATCGGTGGGACCGCCGGCAGCGCGCGGAGCGCTTCGAGCGTGCTCAGTCCGTCGTAACCAGGCATATAATGGTCGACCGCGACGAGATCGAAGGCCGCGTGGCTGACCTTGTCGACGCCGTCGAGCCCGTTGGTGGCGACACTGACATCATAGCCGCGCTTGCCAAGCGCCCGCGACACAAGCCGACACAGCCCCTCGTCGTCGTCGATGTACAGGATACGTGCGTTCACTCGTCGCCGACTTCCGGGACCTGGATGACCGACAGGAACAGCCCGAGTTGCTGGATCGCCTTGGCGAAATTCTCGTAGTTGACCGGCTTGGTGATGTAGACGTTCGCGCCGAGGTCGTAGCAGCGCTGGATTTCGTGCTTGTCGTCGGTCGTCGTCAGCACGACGACCGGGGTGCGCTTGAGCCGATCGTCGCCCTTGATCTTGGCGAGGATGTCGATCCCGCTCATGTCGGGCAGGTTGAGATCGAGCAGGATCAGCGCCGGGCCATTGTGCTTCGGGCCGTCGGGCGCATTGAACATATAGTCGAGCGCGGCGGTGCCGTCGACGAAGTGGCGGATGCCGTTGGCGATCCCGGCGCGGCGGATGTTCTTCTCGATCAGACGGGCATGACCTTCGTCATCCTCGACCATGATGATGTTGACGCTGTGTTCGCTCATGCGGCGATCCCTTCGCGCGGCTCGACCTTCAGGACGTCGGGGAGCGATAGTCGAAAGGTCGCGCCTTGGCCAAGGGTTGATATACAGTTGATAACGCCGCCCAGACGGTACGATAACGCACGGACGTGTGCCAGGCCGAGACCCTCGCCGGGTTGGTCCTGGACGCCCGAACGGCGGAACAGCTCGAAGATGCGCTCGTGATCGGCGGGGGCAATGCCGCGGCCGTTGTCGGCGACGTCGATGACGACGCGCCGCGCGTCGCGCCGCGCGCTGACGACGATCCGCCCGGGACGGCCCGGCTGGAGGTATTTCGTTGCGTTCTCGATCACGTTCGACAGGATTTGTTCGAGCGCGAGGCGGTCGCTGACGATCGCTGCCATCGGCGCCTCGATCGCGATCTCCGCGCCGAGTTCGTTCAAGCGGAACTGGAGGCTGTCGCGGATCGAGGCGACCATCGCCGCGAGGTCGATCGGCGCGGGCTGGAGCGTCCGCCGCCCTTCGCGCGACAGGCGCAGGATCGAGTTGATCAGCCGGTCCATCTTGTTCGTCGAGGTGCGGATGAACCCGATCGATTCGGGCAGGTCGGCGAGCGCCTCACGCGCGTCGGCGTTCATCAGCGCGGGCGCGTCGGCGTCGACGCGGTCGGCGAGCGCGGTCAGCGGGCCGATCGCCGCCTCGAGTTCGGCGGTGAAGCCCATGACGTTGACCAGCGGCGAGCGCAAGTCGTGGCTGACGATATAGGCGAAGCGCTGGATCTCGTCGTTGGCGCGGCTGAGCTCGCTCGTGCGGGCCGCGACCGCATCCTCGAGGCCGGTGTTGACGCTCCGCAGCGCCTCCTGCGCGCGGTTGAGGTCGGTCGTATAGCGCAGGACGATCCAAAACGCCCCGCCCATGATCAGGAGGATCAGGATGCCGACCACGCCAAGGACGGCGTTGAGCTGGGCCGACGCGGTGTCCTGCGCGGCCGAGCGGATCCCGAGCAGGCGACGTTCCTCGGCGTCCATCACCCCAACCAGGTTGCGCAATCCGATCATCGGGATGAAGCTGGTGTCGACCGCGAAGTCGGCCATCGCCCGCATCGCCGGGTTCGGGCTGGCGAGCAGCGCGAAGGTCTGCCGCGCCGATTCGCGATGACGCTCGGCCTCGGCGCGCACGCCGAGCAAGCGCGCTTCCTGCGCGGGGTTGTCGCGGATCAGCCATTCGATGCGATCGAGTTGACGCGGGATCGCGACGACGGTCCGCCGGTACGTATCGAGCGAGGCCTGGCGGTGGTTGAGCAGATATCCGCGCCGCGCCGTTTCGAGCTGCTCGGTCAGCACGCTGAACTTGTCGAGCGCATTTTCGACTTCGAAGGTGTGGACGACGAGCGCGGTACTGCGCTGCCGTTCACCGGCGGCGAGAACGACGATGCCGGCGGCGATGACCAGGAGAAGCAATCCGCTGGCCATCGCCGCGAAGACGAGCCGCTGGAAATATCGGTCCGAAATCTTCACCCGGGACCGATAGCGCGGTTTTGCCGCCCCGCAAGCTCGTTAACGAATTGCCACGCGACGCGGCCCGACCGGTGCCCGCGCCCGGCCGCCCATGCGAGCGCGTCCTCGTCGGTAAAGCCAAGCCCGTGCGCGGCGGCATACCCCGCGACGATCGCCAGGTACGTCGGCTGATCGCAATTGTGGAAGCCGAGGCTCAGCCCGAAGCGGTCGGCGAGCGCGAGCCCGTCGTCGAGGACATCGCGTGCATTGATCGCGCTCGCCGCTTCGGTCTCGGCATGCTCGCGCGCCACGAGGTGCCGCCGGTTCGACGTGACGATCAGCCGGACATTGTCGGGCCGCGCCTCGATCCCGCCGTCGAGGACCGACCGCAGCGCCTTGTATTGCCGCTCGTCGGCCTCGAACGACACGTCGTCGGCATAGACGATGAAGCGCCGGTCGCTGTCCCCGAGCGCGCGGAACAGCCCGGGCAAGCCGCCAAGGTCGTCGCGCGCGACCTGGATCAGCGCGAGGCCGGGAATGGTCGCCACGACCGCGCGGACGAGCGACGACTTGCCCATTCCCCGCGCGCCCCACAGCAGGATATCGTGCGCGGCCGCGCCCGCTGCGTGCCGCCGGGTGTTCGCAAGGAGCGCGTCGCGCTGCGCGTCGACCCCGGCGAAGCGCGCGAGCGGCTGCGCGGGTGCCGCGACGACCGCGCGCAGCTGCCCGCCATCGAACACGAACGCGTCGCCGTGCGCGGGGTCGGCGGCGGCGGGGCGTGCGGGCGCGAGGCGATCGAGCGCGTCGGATGTGCGCGCGAGCGCGTCGGATGTGCGCGCGAGCGCGTCGGCGATGCGGAGCAGGGCGTCGGTCACCACTTTCCCTTACCCGCACGACCGCCGCATCGCACCCCCATTTGCGCCACCCCCCGCTTCGGCTATAGAGCGGCCACAAATCCCCACCCCACGGAAGCGAAACGCATGTTCTCATCCCCGGCCTATGCCCAGGCGGCAGCGGCCCCCGGCGGCCTTCAGGGAAGCCTGCTGCTGTTCGCGCCGTACGTCGCGATTTTCGCGATCTTCTATTTCCTCATGATCCGCCCGCAGCAGCAGCGCGCCAAGGCGCACCGCGCGGCGATCGACGCGGTCAAGCGCGGTGACGAGGTCGTCACCAGCGGCGGGTTGATCGGGCGGGTGACCAAGGTCGCCGACACCGAGCTCGAGGTCGAGGTCGCGACCGGCGTCAAACTCCGCGTCGTCAAGGGCATGCTGTCCGAAGTCCGGACCAAGCCGCTCCCCGCCGCCGCCAACGACGCGAAAAACTAGCGCCGTGCTCGGTTTCCCGACCTGGAAGGTCTGGACGATTCTGGCGACGCTCGTCATCGGCGTCGTCTTCGCGATCCCGAATTTCGTCCCTGCCGCGACGCTCCGATCGCTGCCGTCGTTCGTGCCGAGCGGCACGCTCAACCTCGGTCTCGACCTGCGCGGCGGCAGCTACATGATGCTCGAGGCGGCGACCGACGACGTCCGCAAGCAGAAGCTCGACGGGCTCGAGGAGATCGCCCGGACGGAACTCGCCGGGGCCGACGGCGGCCCGGTCAAGTACCGCGACCTCGGCATCACCGGCAGCGGCGTCGCGCTGACCGTGACCGACCCGACGACGCTCGACCGCGCGGTC
>JBBSFF010000082.1:0-7986 GCA_038238995.1 Sphingomonadales bacterium | reverse complement strand
CGACGAGGCGCAGGTCAATGTCGCCATCCAGGTCGCCGAGCAGATGTCCGACTTCCTGCTGTCGGGCGGCGTGACCAATGCGCTCAACGTGCCGTCGCTGTCGGCCGAGGAAGCGCCGCGACTGAAGCCGTACATGGCGCTCGCCGAGCAGCTCGGCTCGCTGACGGGCCAGCTCGTCGCCGATGGCTTTTCGGCGGTGACGGTCGAGGTCGAGGGCGCGGCGGCCGAACTCAACATCAAGCCGATCACCGCCGCCGTTCTGGCCGGACTGATGCGGGTGCATTCGGACACGGTCAACATGGTCAACGCGCCGTTCCTCGCGCGCGAACGCGACATCGCCGTCGCCGAGGTTCGCCATGAGCGCGAGACCGACTATCACACGCTCGTCCGTGTCACGGTCAAGACTCCCGACGGCGAACGCTCGGTCGCCGGGACGTTGTTCGGCAACCGCGATCCGCGGTTGGTCGAGATCATCGGCATCAAGGTCGAAGCGAGTCTGTCGGGGCCGATGCTGTTCATCGTCAACGCCGACAAGCCGGGCTTCATTGGGCGGCTGGGCTCGACGCTCGGCGCGGCGGGGGTCAACATCGGCACCTTCCACCTCGGACGGCGCGAAGCTCCCGGTGCCGCGAGTTCCCGTGCGGGTGCCGAAGCCGTGCTACTGCTGTCGGTCGACGAGGTCATTCCGGCGTCGGTGCTGACCGCGATCAAGGCGATCGACGGGGTCAAGCAGGTGAAGGCGCTAAATTTCGGATGACCGAATGACCAACATCACCGCCGGCCTCCTCCCCGAAGGCCTCCGCGACCGGCTGCCGCCGCAGGCCGAAGCCGCCGAAACGCTGATGCGCGGGCTGCTCGACCACGTCGCGAGCCACGGCTACGACCGGGTCCAGCCGCCGCTCGTCGAGTTCGAGGAAAGCCTCGCCGGGCGCTTGGGCGTCACCGGGCGTCAGGAGCTGCTGCGCTTCACCGACCCGGTGTCGCGGCACACGCTCGCGCTTCGGCCCGACATCACCGGCCAGGTCGGACGGATCGCCGCGACGCGGCTCGCGCACGTCGCGCGGCCGCGCCGTTCTCGCGGATCGGCGACGCCGACCGGGAGGCGATCGAGACGGCGATGCGCCGCGCCGACGTTCTCCACCTCCGCGACCGCGCCGCGACCGAGTTGTCGGGGGGCGAGCGGGCGCGGGCGTTGCTCGCGCGCGCGCTGGCGGTCGAAGCCGCGGTGCTGATCGCCGACGAGCCGCTCGCCGCGCTCGATCCCGGGCATGCGCTGGCGACGATGGACCTGTTGTGCGCGGAGGCGCGGCGCGGCGCGGCGGTGGTCGCAGTGATGCACGAGCTGACGCTCGCGGCGCGCTTCTGCGACCGGCTGGTGTTGTTGCACGAAGGCCGGGTCGTCGCCGATGGCCCGCCGGCGGCGGTTCTCGACACCGCCAACCTGCGCGCGGTCTACGGGGTCGAGGCGTGGACGGGCGAAGCGCAGGGGGAGCGGCTGATCGTCCCGTTGCGGCGCGCGGTGAACGGTGCGACGGGGGACGATGCTCGTTCGACGCTCTGACGCCCCCGAACTGATCGTCTGTTCGACGTGCCGCGGCCCCGACGGCGCGAGCGGCGGCGGTGCGGCGCTGGCGGCAGCGCTGCGCCGGACGCGCGGTGAGGTCGCGGTCGTCGACGTCCCCTGCCTGTGGAGCTGCGGCGCCGGGGCGTCGGTTCAGCTCCGCGCGCCGGGCAAGATCGGCTATGTCATGGGGCGGTTCGCGGCGAGTGACGCGCCCGACCTGCTCGCCTTCGCCGACGCCTATGCGGCGAGCGCCGACGGCGAGGTGGCGTACGCCCTTTGGCCGAAGGGCGTTCTCGGCCACTTCATCGCCCGGACCCCGCCCGCGGGGATGGCGATCGGGTAGGGTGTACCATCGTCCGCATGCGCCAGGATGACGGCGCCGGCGACACCTACTCGAGCTCGAACACGATGTTGACGGTGATCACGAGCGACACCTCGCCGGGGACCACCGGGGTCGCGTCATCGGCCATCTTCGCGCGCGCCATCAGCATCATCGGGCGGACGATCGGCTGCTCGCCGCCACTTTCGGCGATCGACACGATGCGTTTGACGTGGAGCCCCGCCGCCTTGGCGTAAAGCTCGGCGCGGGCGCGGGCGGTGGCGACGGCGGCGCTGCGCGCGGCGTCGAGCGCAGCGTCGGCGGCGTCGACGCGGAAATTCGGGCCGGTGATCTGGTTTGCCCCCGCCGCGACGAGCGCATCGACCAGCCGCCCGGCATCGGCGAGCTTGCGGACGCGGAGCGCCACCGAGTTCGTCGCCTGATAGCCGGTCAGCGCGGGCGGCTGGTTGTTCTCGTACTTGTATTGCGGTTGCAGGCTGAGCCCGCTCGTCTGGATATCGCGCTCGGCGATCCCCGCGTTGCGCACCGCGGCGACGACCGCAGTCATCTTGCTCGCGTTCGCCGCCATCGTCCCGGCCGCAGTGGCCGCGGTCGTGACCACGCCGCCGCCGAGATCGGCGACGTCGGGCGCGCGGTCGACATGGCCCTCGACCGCTACCGACAGCGTCGGCGCAGTCGACGTACGCTCCTCGGCGAGCGCAGGCGTGGCAGACAACAGCGCAGCGGCGACGAGCTTGCGGATCATGGCGAACCTCCCCGGGTTGGCCGCCGGTCTACCGCCGTCCGCTGTCGCCAGCCTGAACAGTCACGCGCGGCGGGCGACGACCATCCGGTAGAGCCACAGCAGGAACACCGCGCCGAGGATCGAGGCGATCCAGCCCGGCGCGCTGCCGTCGGCGTACCAGCCGAAGACGTGCGACCCGACCCAGCCCGCGATCAGCGACCCGGCGAGACCGATCAGGATGGTGACGATGAACCCGCCAGGGTCGCGCCCCGGCATGATCAGCTTGGCGAGCGCGCCGACGATCAGGCCGACGATGATCGAGCCGATGAAACCCATGCCGAACCCCTTTTTGTACCGTGTCGCGATCGAGTAACCCGGCGCGACGCTACGGGTTCCGCGACGGCTTCGCATCGGCGCGGAAAACCGCTAAGGCGGTTGACGTTGGACGCAGGTGCTTTACAAGCGTAATACAGTAAGATCGACTGGGCGGGATTGATGACAGGCATGAACGTGCACATGCAGACCGACGAAACCGCGATGTCGACCCGCTTCGATGCGTTTTCGGGCGCGCGGGTCGCGCCGCGCCGCTGGGTCCGCCCGCTGCTCGTCGTGCTCGGGATCATCGTCGCGCTCGCGGTCGCGTATGCGGTTGTCACGCGCGGGAAGAAGCCCCCGCCCGTCGCTGCCGCCGCGACGACACCGACCGTCACCGTCGTCGTCCCCGGTCAGCGCGCGGTCGCCGACGCGGTCACCGCGACCGGCAGTATCGCGGCGCGCCACGATTCGCTCGTCGGCGTCAACGGCGAAGGCGGGCGCGTTACTGCGGTCCTCGTCGACGCGGGCCAGTCGGTCGGGCGCGGGCAGGTGCTCGCGCGCATCGATTCGTCGGTCCAGTCGCAGCAGGTCGCGTCGATGGCGGCGGGCATCCGGTCGGCCAAGGCCGACGCCGCGCTGGCGCAGTCGAACCTCGACCGCGCGGCGAAGCTTGTCGACAAGGGCTTTATCTCGAAGGCCGACATCGACCTCAAGACCGCGACGCGCGACGGGATGAACGCGCGGGTCAAGGTCGCCGAGGCGCAGTTCGGCGAGATGAGCGCGCGGATGGCGCGGCTCGACGTCCGCGCCCCCACGGCCGGTCTCGTGCTGGCGCGCAATGTCGAAACCGGGCAGATCGTCGGCGCCGGGTCGAACGCGCTGTTCCGGGTGGCGGAGGGCGGCGTCCTCGAGATGCGCGCGCTCGTCGCCGAACAGGACATGGCGCGGCTCAAGGTCGGGCAGGCGGCGACGATCCGCCCGGTCGGGTCGGCGACCGACTATCAGGGCCATATCTGGCTGCTCGACCCGGTGATCGACGCCGGCAGCCGCCAGGGCATCGCACGGATCGCGATCGCCTATGCGCCGGGCCTGCGCGTTGGGGCGTTCGCCAACGCGACGATCGCGGCGGGATCGGCGACGCGGCCCGTATTGCCGCAGTCGGCGGTGATGGTCGACGACGGCGGCAGCTACGTCTACGTTGTCGATAGCGACGGCGCGGTGGTTCGCCGCAACGTCAAGGTCGGCGAGGTTTCGGTGGACGGCATGAGCATCACTGCCGGGCTGACCGGGACCGAGAAGGTCGTGCAGAGTTCGGGCGCGTTCCTCGCGCCGGGCGAAAAGGTCAAGCCGGTCGTCGCGACGACGTCGAACCTCGGGGGCTAACGGTGCGCAACATCTCGAGCTGGGCGATCAAGAACCCGACGTTTCCGATCGTCCTGTTCCTCGTCCTGACGTTTCTCGGCATTGTCAGCTTCAGCCGGATGGCGATCAACCAGAACCCCGACATCAGCTTCCCGGTCGTCAACGTCAACGTCAACCAGCCCGGCGCGGCCCCGACCGAAATGGAAAAGCAGATCACGCAGCGCGTCGAGGGCGCGGTCGCGTCGATCGGCAACGTCGAACACATCACCAGCGGCGTCGTCGAGGGAGCGTCGGGAACGACGGTCGAATTCGCCGTCGGCACGCCGACCGACCGCGCGGTCAGCGATGTCCGCGACGCGGTCGCGAAGATCCGCGGCGACCTGCCGGAGGGCATCCTCGAACCGCAGGTCCAGCGGCAGGATTTCGGCGGCACGCTCGGCAGCTATGCCGTGACGACGTCCGACATGAGCCTCGAGCAACTGACGTGGTTCGTCGAAAACGTCGTCGCCAAGCGGTTGCTGTCGATTCCCGGCGTGTCGGGCGTGCCGTCGATCGGTGGGGTCGTGCGCGAAATCCGCGTCGACCTCGATCCCGCCAAGCTGCAGGCGTACGGCGTCACCGCCGTCCAGATCAACACCGCGCTGCGCGCACTCAACATCGACGCGGCGGGGGGACGGACTGCGGTCGCCGGGGCCGAACAATCGGTCCGGGTGCTCGGCGGGGCGAAGACCGCGCTCGGGCTCGCCGACACGCGCATCTCGATCTCGGCGAACCGCTCGGTCCGGCTGGGGGATGTCGCGACGGTCCACGACGGCGTCGCCGAACAGCGGACCATCGTCAAGTTTAACGACCGCGAAGTCGCCTCGTTCGACGTCCAGGTCGCCAAGGGCGGGTCGGAGGTCGCGACGATGGACAAGGTGACCGCCGAAATCGCCAAGATTTCCAAGGAAAATCCGAAGGTCAGGATTCAGCTGACCGACGACAACGTCAAATATACGCGGTCGACGTACCGGTCGTCGATCGATTCGCTGTTCGAGGGCGCGATCCTCGCGGTCCTCGTCGTGTTCATCTTCCTGCGTGACTGGCGCGCGACATTGATCTCGGCGCTGGCGATCCCGCTGTCGTGCATCCCGGCGTTCTTCTTCATGGACGTGATGGGGTTCACGTTGAACAGCCTGAGCCTGCTCGCGCTCAGCCTCGTCGCCGGCATCCTCGTCGACGATGCGATCGTCGAGATCGAGAACATCGTCCGGCACATGCGGATGGGCAAGACGCCGTGGCAGGCGTCGATGGACGCCGCCGACGAAATCGGCCTCGCCGTCGTCGCGACGACGATGGCGATCGTCGCGGTGTTCCTCCCCGTCGCGCTGATGCCCGGCATTTCGGGGCAGTTCTTCAAGCAGTTCGGGCTGACCGTCGTCATCTCGGTGCTGATGTCGCTGCTCGTCGCGCGGCTGATCACGCCGCTGTGCGCCGCCTATTTCCTCCGTCCGCACGGGGCGAAGGCGCACGCCGCCGGGCCTGCGATGCAGCGTTACATCACCTTCCTGCGCTGGTCGATCCGCCATCGCTGGTACACCGTCATGGGTGGCGTCGCCGCGTTCGCACTGACGATCGTGCTCGGCATGCAGCTGCCGATCGCCTTCCAGCCGCCGCAGGACAACGGCCAATCGAGCCTGAGCATCGAGATGGCCCCCGGCGTCCGCCTCGCCGACGTCGAGCGCGTGTCGAGCTCGGCGGTCGCGCAGTTGCGCAAGCGGCCCGAAGTCGTGTCGATCCTCGAGACGGTGGGCGGCAGCGAAGAGGTGCGCTTCTCCAACCTCCTCGTCACGCTGGTGCCGCGTGCCCAGCGGACGGTGTCGACCACCGAGTTCGAACGCGCGACCGCCCCGGCGCTGCGCCAGCTGCCCGATGCGCGGGTCAACTGGCGGTCGCAGACCGGCGGCTTCGGCGGCGGGCACGACGTCAACGTCGTCCTCGTCGGCGACGATCCGATCCAGTTGCACAATGCGGCCGAGTCGGTGATCGCGGGGATGAAGCGCCTGCCTGCGCTGCGCGACGCACACATCGATGCTGACCTGCAGCGGCCCGAGATCGTCATCAAGCCGCATTTCGACCTCGCCGCGCAGATGGGGGTTTCGGTTCAGGCGCTGAGCCAGACGATCCGCCTCGCGACGATCGGCGACGTGCCGCAGAACCTCGCCAAATTCTCGCTGTCGGATCGCCAGATTCCGATCCGGGTGCAGCTGCCCGAATCGTCGCGGAGCAACCTCGACACGATCCGCAACATGCCGGTGCCGACGTCGGTCGCGCAGCTGACCGGGCCGTCGGTGCCGTTGAAGGTGCTCGCCGACATCGGCTTCGGCGAGGGCGCGGTGAAGATCCGTCGCTATAACCAGGGGCGCCGCATCGCGCTCGTCGCCGATCTCGCGCCCGGCGCGCAGGGCGGCGACGCGCAGACCGCGATCAAGGCGCTGCCCGAATACAAGAACATGCCGCAGGGCGTGAAGCAGGTCGCGGTCGGCGAGCAGGAGTGGATCGGCGAGCTGTTCATCAACTTCGTCTACGCGCTGATCGCCGGGGTGTTGCTCGTCTTTGCCGTGCTCGTCCTGCTGTACCGCCGCGTGCTGCCGCCCTTCGTCAACATGGCGTCGCTGTTCCTTGCCCCCCTCGGCGCGATCATCGCGCTGCTCGTGACCGGCACGGCGCTGTCGATGCCGGTGTTCATCGGGCTGCTGATGCTGTTTGGCGTCGTCGCCAAGAACTCGATCCTGCTGATCGACTTCGCGATCGAGGAGATGCGCGTCGGCATCGACCGGGTCGAGGCGATCCTCGACGCCGGCCGCAAGCGGGCGCAACCGATCGTGATGACGTCGGTCGCGATGGTCGCGGGCATGATGCCGGTGGCACTGTCGCTCGGTAGCGACGGGTCGTTCCGCCAGCCGATGGCGATCGCGGTGATCGGCGGCATCACGCTGTCGACGATCCTGACGCTGATCATCGTACCCGCCGCCTTCACCATCGCCGACGACCTCGAAAAGTGGATCGGGCGGCGGATCGGCGGCGTATTCAACGCGGCGGAGACCGCGAGGCCCCCGCACGCGGCACCGCAGCCCGCCGAGTGAATTGGGGGCGGATGGCCCTGACGCCGTTCGCGCTCCCTTCGACGCCGTTCCACCGCATGCGGTTGCTGGCGACGCTGCTGCTCGTGGCGATGGCGGCGGTGTTCGCCGCGGCGACGCTGGCCCCCGACTTCGCCGGTCGCGGCACCCTGCGTGCCTTCGCCGAGGCGTCGCTCGTCGGCGGGCTCGCCGACTGGTTCGCGGTGACGGCGCTGTTCCGCCACCCGCTCGGGGTACCGATCCCGCACACCGCGATCATCCCGACCAACAAGAACCGGATCGGCGACAGCCTCGCGGCGTTCCTCAAGGATAATTTCCTTACGCCCGCCGTCATGGCGCGGCGGATGGAGGGCTTCGACGTCGCGGGCGGGCTCGCGCGCTGGCTGATGACCCCGGCGTCGGGCGCGACGACCGGGCGGCTGCGGCGCGCGCTCGCCGGGCTCGTCGCGCGCTTCGTCGGCGCGCTAGACGATACGGTGGTGGCGCAGCGGCTCGCGGTCACGGTCACAGACCAGCTGCGAACGACCGCGGTCGCGCCGGGGATCGGGCGCTTTCTCGG
>JBBSFF010000081.1:0-8046 GCA_038238995.1 Sphingomonadales bacterium | reverse complement strand
TCCTTCAGCTTGAGCGCGCCTTCGAGCGCCAGCGGGTAATCCTGGCCGCGCCCCATGTAGAGGATGTCCTGCGCCTTCGCGAGCTTTTGGCTCAGCTCGGCGATCCGCGGCTCCTGCGCCAGCGCGGCGTTGATCGCGGCGGGGGCCTCGGTCAGCAGCTGAACGAGGCGGCCCTCCTCGGCCACCGCGACGCGGCGCTTCGCCTTGCCGAGTCCGATCGCGAACGCGGCGAGGACACCCAACTGACAGGTGAACGCCTTCGTCGAGGCGACGCCGATTTCGGGTCCGGCATAGGTCGGCAGCACGCCGTTGGCGTCACGCGCCATCGACGACGTCGGCACGTTGACGATCGCCAGCGTCGGCAGGCCGCCGGTCTTGGCGAACCGCAGCGCGGCGAGCGTGTCGGCGGTCTCGCCCGACTGCGACACGAACAGCGCGAGGCCGTCGGCTTCGAGGACGGGGTCGCGGTAGCGGTATTCGCTGGCGAAATCGAGTTCGACGGGCACGCGCGCCAACGCCTCGATCCAGTATTTGGCGACGAGGCCAGCAAGGTACGACGTCCCGCACGCGACGATCGTGATCCGCCCGACGCGCGCGAGGTCGAACGGCAGCGACGGCAACTCGACCGTCGCATCGAGCGGGCGGAGATAATGGCCGAGCGTCTGCGCGAGCACGGTCGGCTGCTCGTAAATCTCTTTCTCCATGTAATGCCGGTGGTTGCCCTTGCCGGTCATCGCGCCGCTCGCGGTCGAGATGACGACCGGGCGCTGAACCGGGCGGTCGTTCGCGTCGAATACCTGAACACGGTCGCGGTGCATCACGCACCAGTCGCCTTCGTCGAGATAGGCGATGCGGTTGGTCAACGGCGCGAGGCCGATCTCGTCCGAGCCGAGGAACATCTCGCCGTCCCCGTAGCCGAGCACCAGCGGCGACCCGCGCCGCGCGCCGATCATCAGGTCGGGGTGCGCACGGAAGATTATCGCGAAGGCGAACGCGCCGTGGAGTCGCTTGAGCACGCGCGCGACCGCGAGCTGCGGCGCGACCCCGTTCTCGACCTCGATCGAAATCAGGTGCGCGACGACCTCGGTATCGGTTTCGGACTCGAGCTTGCGCCCGGCGGCGATCAGTTCGGCACGAAGTGGCCGGAAGTTCTCGATGATGCCATTATGGACCACCGCCACTTCAGCAGTCGCGTGCGGGTGGGCGTTGTCGACCGTCGGCCCGCCGTGCGTCGCCCAGCGCGTGTGCGCGATGCCGAGCGCGCCGGGGAGGGGGTCCGCCGCGAGCACGCGGACGAGATTGTCGAGCTTGCCCGGCGCGCGGCGGCGATCGAGAATGGCGTCGTGCAGCGTGCAGACCCCAGCCGAATCATAGCCGCGATATTCGAGCCGCCGCAGCCCCTCGATCAACCGGTCGCTGACGTCGCTGGTCCCAAGAATGCCGATGATGCCGCACATGGTCTAATCGTCTCCGCCGATCGGCGTCGGCCGATACGGCATCATACCGCTATCCACGACGAACCACGCCACTGGTTAGAAAAAATCGGAAGTTGATGAAGTTGACGCCATGTCGGCTCGAAACACTCACCGCATCGGTGAAAACGGCTTCGAAGAGTGGATAGGGCAGAGGGCCGGGCGTCGTCATCACCGAAACGATACGCGTTCGGCAGGGGTGTAGGACAGCGAAGAATGGACCGCGTGGCGCAATCGCCGCCGCGTGCGCGGCCAACGCTCGGCCGCGTGGAACGGGGCAATCACCGCCCCGCCTTGCGCGCCGCCATCACGCTCCGGAAGCGCGCCGCCCAGCCAGGTTTCGCGACCTGCACCGGACGCACCATTGCCAGCGCATCGGCGGGCACGTCGGCGGTGATGGTGCTGCCCGCGCCGACGATCGCGCCCGCGCCGATCGTCACCGGGGCGACGAGCGCGCTGTTCGAGCCGATGAACGCGCCCGCGCCGATGCTCGTGCGATACTTGAAAAATCCATCATAATTGCAGGTGATCGTTCCCGCGCCGATATTTGCGCCCGCGCCGATGTCGGCGTCGCCGATGTAGCTGAGGTGGTTTACCTTGGCCCCCTCGGCGAGCGTCGCCTTTTTGATCTCGACGAAGTTGCCGACCTTCGATTTCGCGCCGAGGTCGGCCCCCGGGCGGAGGCGGGCGAACGGGCCGACCTCGGCCCCCGTGCCGATCGTCGCGCCGGCGATGTGGCTGAACGCGCGGATCGCGGCCCCCTGCGCGATCGTCACGCCGGGGCCGAAGACGACGTTCGGCTCGATCGTCACATCGCGCGCGATCGCGGTGTCGAAGGCGAACCAGACAGTGTCGGGGGCGACGAGCGTCACGCCCGAGGCCATCATCGCCTTGCGCCGCTTCGCCTGCCACGCCGCCTCGACGCCCGCGAGTTCGCCGCGCGAATTGATCCCGGCAACCTCGTCGGCTCCGGTCTCGATGACGCGGGCACCGGTCCCGTCGGCGGCGGCCATCGTCGCGATATCGACGAGATAATATTCGCGCGCGGCGTTGTCGTTGCCGACGCGGGCGAGGAGTGGCCACAGGTCGGCGGAACGCACCGCCATCAGCCCGGAATTACACAGCGTGACCGCGCGTTCGGCGGCGTCGGCATCCTTATACTCGACCATCCGGTCGATCGCGCCGTCGGCACCGGCGATCACCCGGCCGTACGCGCCGGCGTCGTCGGGGCGGAAGCCGAGCACGACGACGGTCGTCGTTGCCAGCGCGTCGAGCATCGCGCGCATTGTCGCGGTCTCGACCAGCGGCACGTCGCCGTACAGGATCAGCACGTCGCCGTCGAAATCGCCGAGCGCGTCCTTCGCCGCGAGGACCGCGTCCGCCGTACCGCGCTGTTCGGCCTGAACCGCGACGGCGACGCCACTGCCCGCCACCGCCGCCTCGACTTGTTCGCGCCGCGCGCCGACGACGACGACCCGTGCCGCCGCGCCGAGATCGTCGACCGCCGCGAGCAGGTGGAGCAACATCGGGCGCCCGGCGAGCGGGTGGAGCACCTTGTGAACGTCGGACTTCATCCGCGTGCCCTGACCGGCGGCGAGGATGATCGTGGCGATCGGCCGCGAGGCGGCCGGGGGTGCGGCGACGGGACGGTTCGACATCGACCCGCGAATGCCACATCGGCCTTGCCTTTTCCAGCCGCGCGAATGACAGCGCGGGAATGACTCGATCGCTTCCCGCAACCGTGGTGTTCGACCTCGACGGGACGCTCGTCGACACCGCGCCCGACCTGACCGCCGCGTTGAACGTCGCGCTCGCGGCGGTCGGGCGGGCGGCGGTCGACCCGGCGACGGTGCGGCACCTCGTCGGCCACGGCGCGCGGGCGTTGATCGAGCGCGGGCTGGCGCTGTCGGGTGGCGGTGGTGAGGCCGAAGTCGCTCGCGCGCTGCTCGCATTCCTCGATCACTACGCCGCGCATATCGCCGATCGGTCGCGCCCGTATCCCGGCGCGGTCGCTGCGCTCGACGCGCTCGCCGCCGCCGGGGTGGTCCTCGCGATCTGCACCAACAAGCCCGTCGCGCTCAGCCGCTCGCTGGTCGCCGCGATCGGCTGGACGGCCCGCTTCGCCGCCAACCTCGGCGGCGATTCGCTCGCGGTGCGCAAGCCCGACCCTGCGCATCTACTCGCGACGATCGCGGCGGCGGGGGGCGATCCGGTGCGCACGATCTATGTCGGCGACACCGCTGTCGACGTCGCGGCGGCGCGCGCGGCGCGGGTCCGAGTGGTCGTCGCCGGTTTCGGTTTCGGCGATCGCCCCGCCGCCGAGCTTGGCGGCGACGCGGTGATCGCGCATTTCGACGACCTGCTCCCCGTGCTCGCGACGCTGGTCGGCGATGCGGACTAGCGCGGTCCTGCTCGCCGTCGCAGCGGCGGCGGCGCTCCTCGGCGGCCCTGTCGTCGCACTTGCCCTCGCCCTGATCGCGACTGTCACATTTCTCGCCTACGCCGATTTCGTGCAGTTCGAGAACGCCGTGACCGGTTCGATTTCAGCTTTCTCCGCCGACCGCACCGACCACGCCGCACGCGCGCTTGTCGGGATCGATGCGCTCGGCGACCCGGCGTTGCTCGTCGGCGGCGACCTGCGCGTGATCGCGGCGAACATCGCGGCGCGAACGCTGTTCGGTGAGCGCATCGTCGCCGACGATCTGCGCCTCGTGCTGCGCCACCCCGCCGTGCTCGACGCGGTCCGCGCCGCGCCGTCGGCCGCGGCGCCGATCGAGCGCGAAGTCACCGGGCTCGGCAGCAACAACGGCGCGTACCGCGTCCGCGTCGCGCAGGTGGGCCCCGACGGGCCAGGGGTGCGGCTGTTCCTGACCTTCGCCGACATCACGCAGGCGCGGCTGACCGAGCGGATGCGCGTCGACTTCATCGCCAACGCGAGCCACGAGTTGCGCACCCCGCTGGCGACCCTCGCGGGCTTCATCGAGACGTTGCAGGGCCCGGCGGCGGAGGACGAACCCGCGCGGCGGCGCTTCCTCGAGATCATGGGGCGCGAGGCGGCGCGGATGTCGCGGCTGATCGACGACCTGCTGTCGCTGAGCCGAATCGAACTCGACAAGCATCTGCGGCCGCAGACGTCGCTCGACGTTGCGCCATTGATCGCCGATGTCGGGCGGACGCTGGCGATGCGGCTCGATTCGGACCAGCGGCGGCTGGCGATCCGCGTCGCGGACGAGCTTCCCGCCGTTGTCGCCGACCGCGACCAGGTGCTGCAGGTGCTGCACAATCTGGTGTCTAATGCGTTGAAATATGGACGTACCGGCACCGCGATCACCGTCGATGCCGACCGCGTCGAGGCGGGCGGCGGGCGCGAGGCGATGGTACGCGTCACCGTCGGCGACCGCGGCGAGGGGATCGCGCCCGAACATCTGCCGCGGCTGACCGAACGCTTCTACCGGATCGATACCAGCCGGTCGCGGTCGATGGGCGGCACCGGGCTCGGCCTCGCGATCGTCAAGCACATTATCGAGCGCCACCGCGGGACGTTCGAGATCGTCAGCCGCCCCGGCGAGGGTAGCCAGGTGTCGTTCACGCTGCCGCTTGCATCGACCGAGATCACCGTCACCAAAGGTGCTGTCACGAAAGTGTAGCATAACGGTAATACGAGACTAACCGATCGGGACTAAATGATCGGGGTCGGCGGTTCCGTTCGGTCATCGGCATCACGTCCACGACGATACAGCGAGCATCAAGTTCGCCTTTGAGGAGACAGGTCGTGTCGATCAAGATCATGTTTGGCATCGGTGGCGTCGCCCTCGCGCTGAGCGCCTGTGCAGTCGAGGCGCGCACGCAGATTCGCATCGTTGGCTCGTCGACGGTCTATCCGTTCACGACCGCGGTTGCCGAGCAGTTCAAGCGCGCCAATCCGCAGTTTGCCGCACCGGTGGTTGAATCGACCGGGACTGGCGGCGGGATGAAGCTGTTCTGCGCCGGGGTCGGTCAGCAATATCCCGACATTGAGGACGCGTCGCGGCGGATCAAGGCGAGCGAGGTCAAGGACTGCGCCGCGCACGGCGTCACCGCGATCACCGAAATCCAGGTCGGGCTCGATGGCCTAACCCTCGCGCGGTCGGCGAAGGGGCCGACGATCGTGCTAACGACACGCGACATCTATATGGCGCTCGCCGCCAACCCGTTCGGCGGCGCAGCGAACAAGGCGAAGACGTGGAAGGACATCAATCCGAAGCTGCCGCCCGAGAAGATCGAGGTCATCGGGCCGCCGCCGACGAGCGGTACGCGCGATTCGTTCAACGAGCTGCTGCTCACCGCGGGATGCAAGACCAACGCAGGAACGGCCGCGCTCGAGAAATCGGACCCCGATAAGTTCAAGACCGTCTGCACCAAGATTCGCGAGGATGGTGCGTTCATCGAGGGCGGCGAGAACGACAATCTGATCGTTCAGAAGATCGAGGCTAACCCGACGATGATCGGCGCGTTCGGCTACAGCTACCTCGAGGAAAACGGCGACAAGTTGAAGGGCATCCCGATCAACGGCGTCGTCCCTACGTACGACGCAATCGCGTCGTTCAAGTACCCGGTGTCACGCCCGCTCTACCTCTACGTCAAAAACCAGCATGTCCGGGCGATCCGCGGGATCAAGGAATTCCTCGCCGAATACACCAAGGAATCGACCTTGGGCAAAGGCGGCTACCTTGCCAAGAAAGGTCTCGTCGCCGCTCCCGACGCGGTTCGCGCGACCGCGGCGAAGAACGCGGCTGGCCTGCTTGCGCTCGACTACGCGATGATCAAGTAGCCGCTCCGGACGGGGGCCCGCTCGCATGTCGCTTTGGTTGATCTTCGGTCTGATCGTCGCACTCGGTGCCGTCGCGTATTTTTTCGGACGCGCGCGGGGGGTGCTGTTCGATCCGCCCGCGCAAACCCGCGTCGCCGCGGGCGACCGGCCACATTCGCGCCCGCCGTATCACGGCTGGTACGTCGCACTCGCGGCGGTGGTTCCGGCGCTCTTCCTGCTCGGCGCGTGGAGCTTCGTCCAGCCGCGGATCCTCGACCGCGCGATCATCGCGTCGTTGCCCGTCGCCGACCAGCCGAAGTCGCAGATCGACCGCGAGGCCATCGTCGAGGAGGTCAAGGGCCTCGCGTCGGGCGAGATCGCCGATGCGTTCAACCCGGCGAGCAAGGCGGCGCTGCCGGCGTACGAAAGCTCCCGCGGTCGGTATCAGCTCGGGGCGCTGGTCGCGGCGGTCATGATCGGCGTCGCCGGAGCGGGCTGGGCGTATAGTCGGCTGCGGCCCGACTTCCGCGCGCGCAACCGGGTCGAACGCTTCGTCATGGGCGCGCTGATCGCGGCGTCGCTGATCGCGGTGCTGACGACCTTCGGCATCGTCTTTTCGCTGCTGTTCGAATCGGTGCGCTTCTTCAACACTGTCTCGCCGATCGAATTCCTGTTCGGCACGCATTGGAGCCCGCAGACCGCGATCCGCACCGATCAGGTGGGCAGCACCGGGGCGTTCGGCGCGGTGCCGTTGTTCTGGGGGACGATCTTCATCGGGGCGATCATCGCGATGATCGTCGCGATCCCGCTCGGGCTGATGTCGGCGATCTGGTTGACGCAGTACGCGCCGCCGCGACTGCGCAGCGTGCTCAAGCCCGTCCTCGAAATCCTCGCCGGGGTGCCGACCGTCGTCTACGGCTTCTTCGCCGCGCTGACGGTCGCCCCGGCGCTGCGCGAGTTCGCGACCGCGGTCGGCATTCCCGGCGCAAGTTCGGAAAGCGCGCTTGCGGCCGGCCTCGTGATGGGGGTGATGATCATCCCGTTCGTGTCGTCGATGGCCGACGATTCGCTCGCGGCGGTGCCGCAGGCGATGCGCGACGGCAGCCTCGCGATGGGGGCGACCGCGTCCGAGACGATCGTCAAGGTGCTCGTGCCGGCGGCGCTTCCCGGCATCGTCGGCGGCGTGCTGCTCGCCGTCAGCCGGGCGATCGGCGAGACGATGATCGTCGTCATGGCGGCGGGGCTCGCGGCGAACATGACTGCGAACCCGTTCGCCAGCGTGACGACGGTGACGACGCAGATCGTCAGCCTGCTGACCGGCGATCAGGAATTCGACAGCCCGAAGACGCTGTCGGCGTTCGCGCTAGGGCTGGTGCTGTTCATCGTCACGTTGATCCTCAACATCATCGCGCTGCGCGTGGTGAAGAAATACCGCGAGGCGTACGAATAGGATGGCGTCGATCGCTTCCCCGATGGCGGCGGCGGCGCGCGGGCTCGCCGCCAAGGCTCCGACCGACTGGTCGAACCCGGCGATGACCAAGCGCATCGGCCGCCGGTACGCCGCCGAGACGCGGTTCCGGGCGCTGGGTTTCGCCGCCGTCGCGCTGTCGGTGTTCTTCCTGTTGTTCCTCCTCGGCAACATGCTGATCGATGGCGTTCCGGGTTTCTTGCGGACCGAAATCAAGCTCACGGTCCCGGTCGACGCGACGAAGCTTAACCTAACCGCGGCGCAACTCGCCGGGCCCGACCCGGCGGCCGCGCTGTCCGCCGCCGATTTTTCGGGTG
>JBBSFF010000080.1:0-8114 GCA_038238995.1 Sphingomonadales bacterium | reverse complement strand
GTAGATCACCGGCAGCTTCCACAGCTCGGCCATGTTGAAGCTTTCGTAGACCTGCCCCTGGTTCGACGCGCCATCGCCGAAATAGGTTACCGCGAGTCCGCCGTCATTCTTGTATTTGTGGGCGAAACCGAGCCCGGTGCCGAGCGGGACCTGCGCGGCGACGATGCCGTGGCCGCCGTAGAAGCCATGTTCGACCGAGAACATGTGCATCGACCCGCCCTTGCCCTTGCTGATCCCGGCAGCGCGCCCGGTCAGTTCGGCCATCACGGTCCTGGGGTCGATCCCGGCGGCGATCATGTGGCCATGGTCGCGGTAGCCGGTGATGACGCTATCGGTGGTTTTCAGGGCCGATTGCATGCCGGTGACGACCGCTTCCTGGCCGATGTAGAGGTGGCAGAAGCCGCCGATGAGGCCCATGCCGTACATCTGCCCGGCGCGCTCCTCGAAGCGGCGGATGAGGAGCATCTCACGGTAGAACGCAAGCAGCTCGTCGGGCGAAGGATTGTACCGCTGCGGCTCGACTGGTCGCTCGCGCAGAGGCGATATCGGTGTAACGGAAGCTGCTGACTTGGCCATTCGACACGGCTCCGGACGGTGACGTCAACCGTCTATACGCCGCGAAGCCGAAGGTACAACGCGCTATTTCGCGTCAGGCAGCGCGATTATAACCTCGTTGGGACCGATAACCCCAAGATCGCGCCGCACGCGTTCATCGGCAAAGTCGCGATCGATATGGCGGCGGTCGAGCAGCGCGACCTGCCGACGCAACGCTTCCTTCGACGCTGCGATCCGCGCGGCATCGGCATCGACCACCGTCCGCTCGGCCTTGTAATGTTGCCACGCGACGAGGCCGGCATTTCCCGAAACCGCGTGAAACGCGAAATAGGCCATCACGCCGATGCACGCCGCCGGCAGGGCGGCGGCGCGGGCAAGCTGGAGGGGGCTGACACGATCGTTCACCCTTCAGCTAGACCACGAGATTCTTGCCGATTCAAGTATTTATATGGCGGCGCAAAAGTAATCGACGACGTGAGTCGCGGCGGCAACAGGTCAACGCAAAATCGCTTTCCCGGCATAGCGCGCGGCATCGCCAAGCTCCTCTTCGATCCGGATCAACTGGTTGTATTTCGCCAGCCGGTCCGACCGCGCGAGACTGCCGGTCTTGATCTGCCCGCAGTTGGTCGCGACCGCCAGATCGGCGATCGTCGCATCCTCTGTTTCGCCCGATCGGTGCGACATCACGCAGGTGTAGCGCGCGCGGTGCGCCATCTCGACCGCCTGGAGCGTCTCGGTCAGCGTGCCGATCTGGTTGACCTTAACGAGGAGCGAATTGGCCAGCCCGCGCCCGATGCCGTCGCGCAACCGGTCGGGGTTGGTCACGAACAGGTCGTCGCCGACGAGCTGGTGCGTCGCGCCGAGGCGTTCGGTCAGTAGCTTCCAGCCGTCGAAATCATCCTCGGCCATGCCGTCCTCGATCGACAGGATCGGGTATTTGCCGGCGAGTTCGGCGTAATAATCGACCATTTCGCCCGCCGCGAGCGTCCGCCCCTCGCCGGCGAGCACGTACATCCCATCCTTGAAGAATTCGGTCGCGGCGGAATCGAGCGCGAGCATCACGTCGTCGCCGGGGCGGTACCCCGCCGCCTCGATCGACGCCATGATGAAATCGAGCGCGGCGGCGGGCGACGCGATGTTCGGCGCGAACCCGCCCTCGTCGCCGACCGAGGTCGACAGTCCGGCGTCGGACAGGCGTTTCTTGAGCGTATGGAAGATCTCCGCGCCCCAGCGGACCGCCTCGGTCAGCGTCGGCGCGCCGACCGGCATGATCATGAATTCCTGGAAGTCGATCGGATTATCGGCGTGCGCGCCGCCGTTGATAATGTTCATCATCGGCACCGGCAGGACATGCGCCGACACCCCGCCGATATATTTGTGGAGCGACATGCCGCGTGCCTCGGCGGCCGCCTTGGCGCAGGCGAGGCTGACGCCGAGGATCGCGTTCGCGCCGAGCCGCGACTTGTTCGGCGTCGCGTCGAGCTCGATCATCGCCGCATCGACATCGGCCTGCTCCTCGGCGTCCATGCCCGATAGCACGTCGAAGATCTCGCCGTTGACCGCCGCGCAGGCCTTCAATACACCCTTGCCGCCGTAGCGGGCGGTGTCGCCGTCGCGCAGTTCGACCGCTTCGTGCGCGCCGGGCGATGCCCCCGACGGCACGCCGGCGCGCCCGAAGCTGCCGTCGTCGAGCAGCACCTCGACCTCGACCGTCGGGTTGCCCCGGCTATCGAGAATCTGGCTGGCGTGAATGTCGACGATCGCGGTCATGCAGGCTGCTCCGGGGTTTCGCCGGTCCTAGCCACTCGCGCGCGCGCCGACAACGTCGGCCCGTCTGCGCGCCGACATCGCCGCACGGTCGCTTCGCCGCCGTAACGGGACTGGCGATCGTCAGCGGAACTCGGCTACAGGTCTGACGTTGGAAGTGCGACTTCACCGCGACCGAGGGGCAGACCGATGACGACCGATACGACTTCCGCCGGCATGCCCCCGATCGCATCCAGTCAACGCGCGCTCGACGTAGTACCGGTACAATCAGCGGCGATACATAGACCGGCCGGCGTGATCCGCGGTTTTGCCGACGAGGGCATGGTGCAGGTCACCGCAACGCTCGACGGCGTTGCCGCGGCGGTCCGAGACATCGCCGCGAAGCTCGAAGGCAGCGGCGCGGCGCCGTTCGCCGGTTTCGTCCACCAGGCCGCCGATACCGTGTCCGGCTGGTCGTCCGCCGTCCACGCCAAGTCGGTCGACGATTTGCTCGCCGATACGCGCACGGCGGTACGGACGAGCCCGGCCGTCGCCGTCGCGCTTTCGGTCGCGGCAGGCTTCGTCCTGTCGCGGCTGATCAAGGCTGCGGGCACCGGGCAAGTCCGTTGACCGAGCACGAGCACGACCTTGCGGCCACGCCGTCGATCGCCGGGTTGCTCCGCCAGCTGGTCGAAGACGGCAACCATCTGATCCGAACCGAAATCCGGCTCGCCAAGGCCGAGGTCCGCGACAGCCTTGCCTCGGCCAAGGCTGGCGCAGGCGCGATCGCGCTCGGCGGCATCCTGCTCCTTGGCGCGGTGTTCACCTTGCTCGGCGCCGCCGTCGGGTTTCTCGCGCCGCTCGTCGGGGCTGGTCTGGCCGGTCTGATCGTCGGTCTCGCCACCGCCGTCATCGGTGGCATATTGGTCGTTTCGGGGGGCAAGAAGCTGAGCATGACCAGCATCGTCCCCGACCGCACCGTCACCTCGGTCCAACGCGACGCGCAGACACTCAAGGGGAAGTGACGATGACCGATACCGCGACGTTCGAGCACGAGGCGGCGGTCACCCGCGAGCGGATCGCCGCGACGATCGACAACCTGCAGGCGCGGCTGTCGCCGCAGGCGCTTGTGGAAAGCGCAGTCAGTTCGCTCAACGCGTCGGGCGTGCAGGCGCTCGCCTCGGTTCGCGGCGCGGCGATGGGGCACCCGTTCGCGATCGCCGCGGCGGGTGTGGCGGTCGGCGTCGCCCTGCTCGCGCGCCGCAAGGTTCGCACCGCGACGATCGAATACGGCGATAGCTACGCGGCCTATGCCGACTATGACGACGGCTACGCCGCCAATCTCGCCGCTGACGACGTGCCCCCCAGCCCCGTCGGCGTCCGGATCGAGGCGCTGCAGCACCGGGCGCATGTCGCGGTCGAAGGCAACCCGATCGCCGTCGTCGTCGCCGGTGTGGCGGCGGGGGCGCTGGTCGGGGCGTTCGTGCCGGTAGGCCGGATCGAGCATGATGCCGTCGGTGACATCGGGCTCCGTCTCGAAGCCGCCGGCGAGGCCGCCATCGCCTCGGTCAAGGGCGAACTCGACGTGTCGAAATTGTCGCTCGCCGGCGGGGTCGATGGAATCTCCGACCGCGCGATCGCGTCGTTGGTAACCGTGCTCGGCGCGGCCGGCGCGGCGCTGCTGCGCAAGCCCATCGCGAGCGCTTAAGGCCATATTCAGCGGCGCGGCGCGATGGCCCGCGCAGGGCGACCGAAGCCCGCATTTCAGGAGCGCACAATGCGTCGTTTTACCCCCGGACTAATCGCCCTTGCCGTCGTCGCGCTGCCGGTCGGCCTGGCCACCCCCGCCGTCGCCCAGACTGCGGCGACCCCGGGCGAAGCGACGGCGGCGGGTCAATTCGTCGCGAACCTCGCCGACAAGGCGTTCGCCGTGCTCAAGGAAACCTCGTCGAAGCCGGCGATCAAGGCGAAGTTCCGGGGCATGCTCAAGGAGAACTTTGCCGTCGACACTGCGGGCGCCAAGCTCATCCGCCGCTACCGCAACCAGATCACGCCCGCGCAGCTGGCCGCGTATCAGGCGGTGCTGCCCGACTATATCGTCAACATCTATGCCGACCGGCTGATCAATTATTCCGACGCCGAGGTGAAGGTCGTTCGCACGCAGGCGCACGGGGCGACCGGCAGCGTCGATGTCTTCACCCGGATCGGCGTCGCCGACAAGAACCCGTTCGATATCATCTGGCTGGTCGAGAAGAGCCCGACGGGCAAGTGGCTGGTCGGCAACGTGACGGTATCGGGGGTCAACCTGTCGCTGACGCAGGAAGCCGATTTCTCGGCGATCATCGCCAAGCAGGGCTTCGATGGGCTGGTCGCGCTGATGAAGGCATCGAACGCCAAATCGTGACTTCGCTCCTCGACACGGCGGCGGCGGCGTATATTGACCCGAGCGCGCAGATCTATGGTCGGGTCACATTGCGCGAAGGCGCATCGATCTGGTGCAACGCCGTCGTCCGCAGCGAGGCGGCGCATGTCGAGATCGGCGCGTTCTCGAACGTCCAGGATTTCGTGATGGTCCACACCGATCCCGGTCGCCCGGTCGTCGTCGGCGAGTATTGCTCGATCACCCACCACGCGACGCTGCACGGCTGCACGATCGGTAACCATGTTCTCGTCGGCATCAACGCGACCGTCTACAGCGGCGCGATGATCGGCGACAACTCGATCGTTGGCCAGCACGCGTATGTAAAGGATGGCACGATCGTGCCGCCGAATTCGATCGTCGTCGGCTCGCCGGCGAAGGTCATCCGGACCGCGAACAGCTGGATCGCCAACCGCATCAATGCAATGTTCTACCACCGCAACGCCCTCGCCTACGCGGTCGGCGATCACCGCGCGTGGGACGGGGCCGAGTTCGAGGAGTGGGCGGCAGCGATCATCGCCTCTGTGCAAGCCGATTACGCCGCGCTAAATCCGCCGGCATGAGCAAGCTCCATCTCGTCTTCGGCGGCCGCGTCACCGATCCGCGCGGCCTCGATTTCGCCGACCCGGCCGCGCTCGATGTCGTCGGTGTGTTTCCCGATTATGCCTCGGCCGAAAAGGCGTGGCGGGCGAACGCGCAGCGGACGGTCGACGACGCGGCGATGAAATACGTCGTTGTCCACCTTCACCGGATGCTCGAGCCCGACGTTCCGGCCTAGACGACCCGTCGTGCGAACGGCTGGGCGAAGATCAGCCCGACGATGAACCCGCCGATGTGCGTCCAGACCGCGATGCCGCCCTGCCCGGTGTTGAACGCCACCGCCGTCAGCAACTGCAGCCCGGTCCATGCCGCCGCATACCACAGCGTGGTCGTGACCTTTGCCGAGATGGCAACCCCCGCCACCTGGCGCGCCCGCGCCTGGCTACGCGAGAACAGCACGGCGTAGGCCCCGAAGACGCCCGCGATCGCCCCGCTCGCGCCGACCACCTGGGCGACCGAGTGCGGCTCGACCGCGACCTGGAGCAGCCCGCCGACGAGGCCGCTCAGCGCGTAGAGCAGGATGAAGCGAGCGCGCCCGATCGCGATCTCGACATTGCGACCGACCCACAGCAGGAACGTCAGGTTGAGCGCGAGATGCAGCCACCCGGCGTGGAGAAACAACGACGTCAGCAGCGTCAGCGGCGCCGGGACATCGCCCGCCCGCGACGGCATGAAGCCGACCACCCGCGCCGGAATCAACGCCGCGTGGCTGGCGAGCGTGTCGGCAAAGCCAGCGCCGCCGATCGTCGCGGCGATCTGGACGAGGACGCACGCCGCGACGATCGCGCGGGTGACCGGGGCGGACGGCGGCGTGAACGATGCGCCGCCGAACCCGCCCTCCGGCTTCACCAGCGCTCCCGCTTCAAATGAACTCGACCTTCGCGATCGTATAATATTTGTCGCCCGACGGGGTCGTCACCTCGACCTCCTCGTTCAACTTGCGTCCGATCAGCGCGCGTCCGAGCGGCGACGAATAGCTGATCCGCCCGCGGTGGGCGTCCGCCTCGGTCTGGCCGACGATCTGGTAGGTGATCGGCTTGTCGTCCTCGTCGAGCAGGCCGACCGTCGCCCCGAACACGACCTTGTCGCCCGACAGCGTCGTCGGGTCGATGACGATCGCGCGCGCGAGCTTGTCCTCGAGCTCCATCGTCTGCGCTTCGATATGCCCCTGCCGCTCCTTCGCCGCATGATATTCGGCGTTTTCCGACAGGTCGCCGTGCGCGCGCGCGGTCTCGATGTCCTCGACGTTTTTCGGACGCTCGACTTCTTTCAAATTGCGCAGCGTCGCCATCAACTCGGCGTGCCCTTCGGCGAGCATCGGGTATTTTTCGGCCGTGGCCATCAACTCAAACCTTCCCTGTAACGTCTTCGTCCGCGGTGGAGTGACCCACCGCTGGCGGCAATGTCGCTATCCGGGGGTCTTAATTATCCAGCGCTGAATAATATGACTGCAGCGACCGTACTTCAAGCGGTCGCTGCTTCAACGCGGCAATCGCCTGCGTCGCGGCGACGCTCGCCGAGGCGGTCGTGAAATACGGCACCTTGCCGTACAGCGCCGATGCGCGGATCGACGCCGAGTCCTTCATCGATTGTGCGCCTTCGGTGGTGTTGACGATCAGCGCGATGCCGCCGTCCTTGATCCGGTCGACGATGTGCGGACGCCCCTGCTGAACCTTGTTGACGCGCTCGACCGCGATGCCCTGGCCGTCGAGGAAGCGCGCGGTGCCGTCGGTCGCGATCAGCCTGAACCCCATCGAGACGAGGTCGCGCGCGGCGTCGAGGATGACCGGCTTGTCGCTGTCCTTGACCGACAGGAATACCGTCCCCGCCATCGGCAGCACCGTCCCCGCCGCAAATTGTGCCTTGGCGAACGCCATGGCGAAATCGCTGTCGATGCCCATCACCTCGCCGGTCGACTTCATCTCGGGGCCGAGGACCGGGTCGGTGCCGGGGAAGCGCGCGAACGGGAACACCGCCTCCTTGACCGCGACGTGCTTCCATGCGGGACGCTTGAGGTTGAACGACGCGAGGGTCTCCCCGGCCATTACCCGCGCCGCGATCTTGGCGATCGGGATGCCGGTCGCCTTGGCGGTGAACGGCACGGTGCGCGACGCGCGCGGGTTGACCTCGATGAGGTAGACCTCGTCGTCTTTCACCGCGAACTGGATGTTCATCAGCCCGCGAACGTTCAGCGCGCGGGCGAGCAGCGCGGTCTGGCGCTCGATATCGGCGATAATGTCGGGGCCGAGGCTGTGCGGCGGGATCGAGCACGCGCTGTCGCCCGAATGCACCCCCGCCTCCTCGATGTGCTGGAGGACGCCGGCGACGAACACCGTATCGGGGTCGGCGAGCGCGTCGACGTCGACCTCGACCGCGTCGCGCAGATACTGGTCGATCAGGACCGGGCCGCCGCTGAGCGCCGCCGCGTTGTCGCGCAGATAGGCGTCGAGCGCGGCGGGCGTCTCGACCACCTCCATCGCCCGTCCGCCGAGGACGAACGACGGGCGCATCAGCACCGGATAGCCGACGCGCTCGGCGATGCCCGCCGCCTGCGCGCGATCGACGGCGATGCCGTTGTTCGGCTGACGGAGGCCGAGGCGCTCGACCAGCGCGGCGAAGCGCTCGCGGTCCTCGGCGAGGTCGATATTGTCGGGCGAGGTGCCGAGGATCGGGATGCCGGCGGCTTCCAGCTCGGCGGCGAGCTTCAGGGGCGTCTGGCCGCCGAACTGGACGATCACGCCCTTGAGCGTGCCGTTCGACTGCTCGACGCGGAGCAGCTCGAGCACGTCCTCGG
>JBBSFF010000079.1:0-8118 GCA_038238995.1 Sphingomonadales bacterium | reverse complement strand
ACTCGAGGCGGTCAAGCTCGAATATATGCGCCTCGCGGCGACGCTGTACGCCGGGACCGAACCGCTCGACGCGATGCCGATGAAGGACCGCGACATCTTCGAGTTCCTCGGGTTCGAGTGAGCCGCATGGCCAGCCACGCTCCCGCCCCGCGCGCCGAATGGGACCGCTATCGCGGCCGCCTCGAAACGTATTTCGACCGCACCGCGTTCGATGCGTGGAAGACGCTGACGACCGACGCGCCGGTCAGCCGGATCCGCGCCACGGTTCGCGCCGGGCGCGACGCGATGCGGACGATGCTGCTCGACTGGCTGCCGGGCGACATGACCGGGCTGACGCTGCTCGACGCCGGGTGCGGCACCGGCGCGCTCGCGGTCGAGGCGGCGCGGCGCGGCGCGGCGGTCACCGCGATCGACATTTCGGCGCAGCTCGTCGGCATCGCCCGCGACCGCACGCCCGCCGACCTCGGCGCCGATGGTTTCCGGGGGGGCTCGATCGACTTCCGCGTCGGCGACATGCTCGACCCCGCACTCGGGCAGTTCGACCATGTCGTCGCGATGGATTCGCTGATCCATTACCCGGTCGCCGATATCGTCGCGACGGTCGCGGCGCTTGCCGCCCGCACCCGCCGGTCGATCGAGTTCACCTTCGCCCCGCGCACCCCGGCGCTGACGGTGATGCACACGGTCGGCAAGCTGCTGCCGCGCTCCGACCGCGCGCCGGCGATCATCCCGGCGGGGGCCGACGACCTCGGCCGCCGCTTCGCTGCCGCGCTGCCCGGTTGGACCCAGCCACGCTGCGAGCGCGTGTCGGGCGGCTTCTACAAGAGCCAGGCGATGGAGCTCGTCCGCCCGTGACCGCGCACGCAACCTTTCCCGGTATTCCGCCGATGACGCTGCTCAACCATGGTGCCGCGAGCGACGCGTCGCGGGGTGGCAAGTTCTGGTCGCGGCTGGGAACCAACTTCCTGCCGTTCGCCGACGCCGCGACCGCCGAACTGCCGCTCGCGCGCCTGCTCCGCCTGTCGCTGTTCCAGATCACCGTCGGCATGGCGGCGGTGATGCTCGTCGGCACATTGAACCGGGTGATGATCGTCGAGCTCCACGTCCCGTCTTGGCTCGTCGCGCTGATGGTGTCGCTGCCGCTGGTATTCGCCCCGCTGCGCGCACTGATCGGGCACAAATCCGACAACCACCGCTCGATCCTCGGCTGGAAGCGCGTGCCGTACATCTGGTTCGGGACGCTGCTGCAGTTCGGCGGCTTCGCGATCATGCCGTTCGCGCTGTTGATCATGTCGGGCGATACCACCGGCTCGCCGGTCGTCGGCGAGATCGGCGCCGCGCTCGCCTTCCTGATGACCGGCGCAGGGATGCACACCGTCCAGACCGCCGGGCTCGCGCTCGCCACCGACCTCGCCCCGGCCGCGTCTCGTCCTCGCGTTGTCGCGCTGATGTACGTCATGCTGCTGATCGGCATGCTGATCTCGGGGTTGGTGATCGGCGCGTTGCTCCATCATTTCGACGCGCTCAAGCTGGTCAAGGTCGTCCAGGGTGCGGGCGCGCTGACGATGGTCGTCAACCTGATCGCGCTGTGGAAGCAGGAGGCGCGCAACCCCGCCGCGACGCGGGTCGATGCGGTCGGCGAGGCGCAGGCGTTCAAGTTCGCGTGGGCCGATTTCATCGCCCAGCCGCGCACCGTCCGCCTGCTCGTCGCGGTCGGGCTCGGCGCGGCGGCGTTCAACATGCAGGACGTTTTGCTCGAACCGTACGGCGGCGAGGTGCTGCACATGACGGTCGGCGAGACGACCGCGCTGACCGCGCTATGGGCGTTCGGGACGCTGATCGGGCTCGGCATCGCCGCGCGGCTGCTCGGGCGCAACTTCGATTCGAGCCGCCTCGCCGGGTACGGCGTCGTCCCCGGGCTGGCCGCGTTCGCCGCGGTCGCGCTGTCGGGGCCGCTCGCCTCGCCGTGGCTGCTCGCGGTCGGCGTCGTCGGCATCGGTCTCGGCGGCGGGCTGTTCTCGGTCGGCACGCTGACCGCGGCGATGGCGCTGTCGACCAACGGCCAGTCGGGGCTGGCGATCGGCGCGTGGGGCGCGGTTCAGGCGTCGTGCGCCGGGGTCGCGATCGCGCTCGCCGGGGTGTTCCGCGACGTCGTCACCGGCATGGCGCTGCGCGGCGACCTCGGCACGGCGCTGACCGGACCGGCAAGCGCCTACGGACTCCTCTACGGAATCGAAATAATTCTGCTGTTCGCGACGCTTGCGGCGATCGGGCCGCTGGCGCAGCCCAGTTTTTCGACGCACACTAGCAATCGGGGGTTCGGCTTGACCGAACTTCCAGCCTGAGGGGAGAAGGCCATGAATGTCGTTCTTGTCGGCAACACCGACTATGCCGAGCTGGCGCTGTGGGCGTTCTTCCTGTTTTTCCTCGGGCTGATCGTCTATCTTCGCCGCGAAGACCGGCGTGAGGGCTATCCGCTCGAAAGCGACGCGACCGGGCGGCTCGAAAACCCGGGCTGGCTGTTCCGCCCCGACGATAAGACCTTCATCCTGTCGAACGGTCGCGGCGTTGTCCATGCCCCCGGCAAGCGGCGGTTCGAGGCCCCCAACCCGCACGCCCGGCGACTGTCGCCGTACGAAGGCGCGCCGATCGAGCCGACCGGCAACCCGCTCGTCGACGGCGTCGGCCCGGCCGCGTGGGCCGAGCGCGCGCACGCCCCCGACATCATGCTCGACGGCAGCCCGAAGATCGTGCCGCTCGACAAGAGCCACGGCTTCTGGATCGCGCGGCAGGACCGTAACCCGATCGGCATGCCGGTGTTCGGCTGCGACGGCGTCATGGCCGGGGTCGTCAGCAACGTCTGGGTCGACCAAATGGAGCGCCTGATCCGCTACCTCGAAGTCCGCCTGATGGGCGACGCGGGTGGCGCCGGACGCACCGTCCTCGCGCCGATGGCCATGGCGCAGGTCAATGCGCGGCGCGGCACGGTCAAGGTCGATGCGATCCGCGCCGACCAGTTCGCCGCCGCCCCGGCGCTCGCCAGCGACACCTACATCACCTTCAACGAGGAAGAGCGCATCATCGGCTACTTCGGCGGCGGCTACCTCTATGCGAAGCGGTCGCGAATCGAGCCGTTTCTGTGAGCGAATACGCCAACGAGCCGATCCGCGGACTGCCCGGGCTGCTGCCGCCGGGGGAGCAGATCGTCTGGCAGGGCAGCCCGGCGTGGCGCTCGCTGGCGCGCCGGGCGATGCACACCTATCTCGTCGGCGGATATTTTGCGGTGCTCGTCGCGTGGAGCCTGATCAACGTCGCCTTCGGCTACCGGACGATGGCGGCGGCGCTGCCCGGCCTCGGCATCACGCTCGGCGTCGGCGCGGCGGCATTCTCGCTGCTGACGCTGTTTGGCTGGCTGTCGGCGCGCGCGTCGATCTACACGATCACCAACAAGCGCGTTGTCTTGCGCTTCGGCATCGCGCTGCCGAAGTGCATCAACCTGCCGTTCTCGCAGATCGCTGCTGCGGGGCTCGAAATCCATGGTGACGGCACCGGCGACCTGCCGCTGTCGGTCAGGGAAACCCGCCTCGGCTACATCCACCTCTGGCCGCACGTCCGTCCGTGGCAGGTGAGCAAGCCCGAGCCGATGCTGCGATCGCTGCCCGAGCCGCGCGCCGTCGCCCGGATTCTCGCCGACGCGCTCGCCGCCGCCGTGCCCGGCCGTCGCAGCGCGTTCGCCGAGCCGACTGCGGCGCAGGTCTTCGCCCCCAACGCCCCCGAAGGTTCGCTCGCGGCATGAGCGAGATCGACTCCCAGCCGTTCCCGATGGCCCCGCTGATCGGCGCGGGCATCGTCGTCGGCCTGACGATCCTGTTCGCCGCCGGACCGCGCCTCGGCTATCTGCCGCCGATCCACACCGCCGCGACCGAGCGCGCGTCGAAGCACGTCACCGTCGTCGAAACCCGCGACCTGCGCTTCACCGACCGCACCGACGGCGCGCTGGTGATCGACGACGTGCCGCGCGGCACCGTCGCCGCGGTCCTGCCGCACGGTACCAACAACGGCTTCATCCGCGGCGTCCTGCGCGGCATGGCGCGCGACCGTCTGCTGCGCCACATCGGCCAGACCCCGCCGTTCCGCCTGACGCTGTTCGGCGACGGCGCGCTGACGCTGTTCGACCCGTCGACCGGGCGCAACATCGAGCTCGGATCGTTCGGCCCGACCAACAAGCAATCGTTCGCCGACCTGCTGCTGACCCACCGCCCGGTCGCCAGCAAGGAAGCGCGCCTCGGCAAGGTTGACTTGTGATGGGCTGGCTGACCTCCGCCGAGACGATCGCGTGCACCGTCGAGGTCGAGCACAGCAACGAAAGCCTGCACGCGCACGTCGCGCTCGACGGCAACCCGGCGATCGGCCCTGGCGACCGCGTCCGCGTCCACGGTGCGGCGATCCGCGTCGCGTTCGGCGAGAAGATCAGCGTCCGCCGCGACGCGACGCTGACCCGCGCCGGGGCGCTGCTCCGCGCGTGGACGCGCTTCGCCGGGCATTTCGGTATGCGCGAACTCTACGAAGTCAGCTTCACCGGGAGGGGCCTGTGAACGCACACACCGCAATCGCCGCCGCCGATGCCGTCGACGGCAAGGCGAACGCCCAAGCGCCGCAGGCCAAAGGCAGCCGCGTCACCGACACGTTCGGCATGGCGACCGAGGATACCGTCCTGTCCCCGCGTTTCTACACGACCGATTTCGCCGCGATGGACCGGATCGACGTCGAGCCCGTTCGCGCCGAATGGGACTCGCTGATCGCCGAGATGCGGACCGACACCAACAAGCGGCACTTCCGCCGCACGCCCGAGTTCGACGGTGTCCTCGACACGCTCGAACCCGAGTTGCGCAAGGAATTCATCGACTTCCTCGTCTCGTCGATGACCAGCGAGTTTTCCGGCTGCATCCTTTACGCCGAAATCGCCAAGCGCGTGACCAACCCCGACATCCGCAACCTGTTCAAGCTGATGAGCCGCGACGAGGCACGCCACGCCGGGTTCCTCAACGACACGCTCAAGGACGCCGGCATCGGCGTCGATCTCGGCTTCCTGACAAAGACCAAGAAATATACGCATTTCCGCCCGAAGTTCATCTTCTACGCGGTCTATCTGTCGGAAAAGATCGGCTACGCGCGGTACATCACGATCTTCCGGCACCTGGCGCGCCACCCCGAACACCGCTTCCACCCGATCTTCAAGTTCTTCGAACAATGGTGCAACGACGAGTTCCGCCACGGCGACGCGTTCGCATTGCTGATGCGCGCCGACCCCAAGCTGCTGACCGGGTTCAACCGCTTCTGGGTGCGCTTCTTCCTCGTGTCGGTCTACGCGACGATGTACGTCCGCGATCACGGCCGCCCCGCGTTCCACAAGGCGCTCGGGGTCGACATCGGCGAATACGACTACGCCGTGTTCCGGACGACGTCGGCGATCAGCCGCCAGGTGTTCCCGATCACCCTCGACGCCGACGCCCCCGCCTTCCGCGGCGGGCTCGACGCGATGCTGCGCGCAGCGACCGGGCTCGACCGCGCCAAAGCCCGCGGCGGCATCGTCGGGGCGGTCAGCCGCGTCGGCTGGACGCTCGCCGCCGGGGCTGCGTTCGTCCGGCTGATGGTGTCGCGCACCGAGGAAAACCCGCTCCCCGCCACCGTCCGCCTCGTCCCGGCCTACTGATGGTCGCCCGCGACGGCCTCCCTCTGCTGTACGCGCTGCTGATCTGGTTCGTCAGCACCGGGGTCATCATCTGGCTCGATGGGCTGCCGAAGCGCACCTTCCGCTGGAGCTTCACCGCGATGAGCGTCGTCGCGGTCGCCGCGCTGGTCGGCGTCGCGCGCAGTGCCGCCGATCCGAGCGTGATGGGCGCGTATCTCGGCTTCACCTGCGCGCTCGCGGTCTGGGGCTGGCACGAGATGGGCTTCCTGATGGGGATCATCACCGGGCCGCGCAAGGCCCCGTGCCCGCCGCACGCGACCGGCTGGACACGCTTCCGGCTCGCCGCCGCGACGCTGATCTATCACGAGATCGCGCTCGCGCTGACCGCCGCCGCGCTCGTCGCGCTGAGCTGGGGCAAGCCGAACCAGACCGCAGCGGCGACGTTTGCGATCCTGTTCGTCATGCGGCTGTCGACCAAGCTCAACATCTTCATCGGCGTGCCGAACCTGACGGTCGACTTCCTGCCCGACCATCTCGGCTACCTCAAAAGCTATTTCCGGACCAAGCGGTTCAACTGGCTGTTCCCGGTGTCGATCGTCGCCGCGACCGGGGTCGCGATCATGCTCGGCGAGGCCGCGCTCGGTGTCATCGGGTCGGAGGGGAACGCGGTCGGGCTGACGCTGTTGTTCGCGCTCGTCGCGCTGGCGATCCTCGAACACTGGTTTCTGGTGCTGCCGCTGCCCGATGCGGCACTTTGGCGTTGGGCGATGACAACGAAGGCTGGACAAGCCAAGTAAGAATAAGAATGGGGATTGTGATGAACTACGACGCACTGTTCCAGGACCAGCTCGACGCGCTCCGCGGCGAAGGTGCCTACCGGGTGTTCGCCGACCTCGAGCGGCGCAGCGGCCAGTTTCCGCGCGCGACGCGGCATCTCGACGGCGCTCAATCCGAAGTGACGGTCTGGTGCTCGAACGACTATCTCGGCATGGGCCAGTCGCCGATCGTCCTCGACGCGATGCACGCCGCGCTCGACCAGTGCGGCGCGGGGGCGGGCGGCACGCGCAACATCAGCGGCACCAACCACCACCACGTCCTGCTCGAAGCCGAGCTCGCCGATCTCCACGGCAAGGCGGCGGCGTTGCTGTTCACCAGCGGCTACGTGTCGAACTGGGCCGCGCTCGGCACGATCGCCGCGCGCCTGCCCGGCTGCGTCGTCCTGTCCGACGCCGGCAACCACGCCTCGATGATCGAGGGCATCCGCCACAGCCGCGCCGAGCGCCAGGTGTTTGCGCACAATAGCCCTGAGGATCTTGACCGCCGCCTGTCGCGGCTCGACCCGGCGCTGCCCAAGCTCGTCGCGTTCGAAAGCGTCTATTCGATGGACGGCGACATCGCCCCGATCAAGGAACTGTGTGACGTCGCCGACATGCACGGCGCGATGACGTATCTCGACGAGGTCCATGGCGTCGGCCTGTACGGGCCGCGCGGCGGCGGCATCGCTGACCGCGAGGGACTGATGGACCGCGTGACGGTGATCGAGGGGACGCTCGGCAAGGCGTTCGGCGTGATGGGTGGCTATATCGCCGGGTCGGCGGCGATGGTCGACTTCGTCCGCAGCTTCGCTAGCGGATTCATCTTCACGACCGCCCTGCCCCCCGCGATCGCCGCCGGCGCCGCCGCGAGCGTCCGCCATCTCAAGGCGTCGAGCGTCGAGCGCGCCGCGCACCAGGACCGCGTCGCCAAGGTCCGCCGCCGGCTGCACGCGATCGGCATCCCGGTGATGGACAACCCGAGCCACATCATCCCGGTGATGGTCGGCGATCCGCGCCACTGCAAGATGATCAGCGACTGGCTGCTCGATAACCACGGCATCTACGTCCAGCCGATCAACTACCCGACCGTGCCCAAGGGTACCGAGCGGCTGCGGATCACGCCATCACCCGTCCACAGCGACGACGATATCGACAAGCTCGTCCGCGCGCTGTCGGAGATCTGGAGCCAGTGCGCGTTGGCCCGGGTCGACATCGCGGCGTAAACGCGACGCGCCGGATCGCGCGGTTTTAACGGTCGTCACTCGCGCGCTAGTGCGTCTTCTCGCGCATGGCTGACGTACCATGGATCGCCGTTGTGCGGGTGCTGGTGCGGACCTGGTGCGGCGCTCCATCGGTGTTTTTCGTCACCGGCGTGGTGTCACCGTGCCGCGTTCGCGTGCCTGAAAGGCATCGTCGACCCGGCTTCGAGCACTAAAAAGGCCGGCCCGCGGATCCGCGAGCCGGCCCTTTTATACCCGATCCGGTTCAGCCAGCCTTGGCGGTTCCCGCTTGGGTCGGGACCTTGCCGATCGGCGGAATGACCGCCGCTGCCGTCACGCCCTTCGCCGGAGCGGTTGCCGCCGCGATCTTCGGCGCCGCCGCGATCGGGGT
>JBBSFF010000078.1:0-8122 GCA_038238995.1 Sphingomonadales bacterium | reverse complement strand
GCGCCGACGCCTTTGGGGCCGTAAATCTTGTGCGCGGTCAGACTGAGCAGGTCGGCCCCGAGGCCGGTACAATCGACCTTGCCGAAGCCTTGCGCCGCGTCGCAGTGCATCAGCGCGCCGTGGGCATGGGCAAGGTCGGCTGCGCCCGCGACCGGCTGGATCACCCCGGTCTCGTTGTTGACGAGCATCGCCGAGACGAGCGCGACGTCGTCGTCCATCGCCGCCGCGAGTGCCGCGAGGTCGACGACCCCGTCACCCCCGACGCCGACGACGGTCAGCGCGCAGCCGATGCTCTCCAGCCAGCGCGCGGTCTCGAGGACGCAGCTATGCTCGGTCGCGAGCGTCACAAACCGCCGCCGCGTCTGGCCGGGCGCGGTCATCACGCCCTTGAGCGCCCAATTGACCGATTCGGTCGCGCCGCCGGTGAACGCGATCGTCGCCGGATCGACAGCGAGCAGCGCCGCGACCTGCCCGCGCGCGACCGCGATCGCCGCGTCGGCCTCATACCCCCACAAGTGCGGCGAGTGCGGGTTGCCGAATTTGTCCGCCAGCCACGGCAGCATCGCCGCGAGCACTCGCCCGTCGAGCGGCGTCGTCGCGGCATAGTCGAGGTAGATCGGGCGCGTCATGCCAGCATCGATAGCCTGACATCGTCATCCCCGCGAAAGCGGGGACCCATCTCTTGCGGCAAGCGATGGGTCCCCGCTTTCGCGGGGATGACGGCTTTGATGGTGATCATGCCGCCTTCCGCCCCAGCCGCTCGGCCATCGCGCGCCACGCGACCGCGAAGGCGTCAATCTCGGCTTCGGTCGTCGTCCAGCCGAGGCTGACGCGGATCGCCTCCCCCGCTGCTGCAGACCCGACCCCCATCGCGCCGAGGACATGGCTCGTCTTGACCTTGCCAGACGAACACGCCGCCCCGGCGCTGACCGCGAACCCGGCGAGGTCGAGCGCCATCAGCTGCGTCATCGCCGCGACCCCGGGCAGGCCGATGCAGGCAATCGTGCCGATGCGCGCGGCCCCCGCGCCGTGGACGATCGCCCCCGGCAGCTGCGCCTCGAGCCGGTCGCGCAAGACAGTTGCCCGGTCGAGCCACCCGACATCGGCGGCGCGGGTGGCGAGCGCGGCGGCGAACCCGGCGATTCCCGGCAGGTTCTCGGTCCCGGCGCGCTGCCCCCGCTCCTGCCCGCCACCGCGCGCGACCGCCGCGACATGGTCGCGGACGATCAGCGCGCCGACCCCGGGCGGTCCGCCGAGCTTGTGCGCCGACACCGCGACATGATCCGCCGTCGGCAGCGGCAGCTTCCCCGCCGACTGGACCGCGTCGACGAGGAGCGTGCCGCCGCGCGCCGCGACGATCGCGGCGACCTCGGCGACCGGCTGGATCACCCCGGTCTCGTTGTTGACGTGCATCACCGCGACGAGCGGGCGCTCGACCCCCGCGAGCATCGCGGCCAGCGCCGCGAGATCGACCACGCCGTCGTCGTCGACCGGGACGATCGCCGCGCCGCGCGCCTGCGCGCGGACCGCGTCGTGCTCGACCGCCGAGACGAAGCAGCGCCCCCTCTGCGCCAGCGCCAGCCCGAGCGCCTCGGTCCCGCCACCGGTGAACACCACCGACCGACCCGCGCAGCCGAGCGCCGCCGCGATCGTGCTCCGCGCGTCGTCGAGCAGCGCGTGCGCCCGTCGCCCCGCGCCATGCACCGACGACGGGTTCGCCCACGCCGCCGCCGCAGCGGCCATCGCCGCGATCGCTTGCGCGTCGATCGGTGCCGTCGCGGCCCAGTCGAGATAGGTTGACGTCAGCGCCCGTCCTTCGCGTTTGCGTTGCGACTTTACCGCCCATCCATATATAGGAAAGGTCCGCGCCGCCGCGCATCCATTTCGAATCCCGCAGGTCCTGCTTTGCCCGAAGTCATCTTTCCCGGCCCCGAAGGCCGTCTCGAAGGCCGTTATCAGCCCGCGTCGCGCGCCCGCGCGCCGGTCGCGATCATCCTCCAGCCGCATCCGCAGCAAGGGACGATGAACCATCCGATCGCGATGGCGCTGTACAATACCTTCGTCCGCCGCGGCTTCGCGACGCTGCGCTTCAACTTCCGCGGCGTCGGACGCAGCCAGGGCGTGTTCGACAACGGCATCGGCGAGTTGTCCGACGCCGCCTCGGCGCTCGACTGGATGCAGCAGTTCAACCCGGAGGCGTCGACGACGTGGGTCGGCGGCTTCTCGTTCGGCGCGTGGATCGGGATGCAACTGCTGATGCGCCGCCCCGAGATCAAGGGCTTCATCTCGATCGCGCCGCCGGCGAACATGTACGACTTCACCTTCCTCGCGCCGTGCCCGTCGTCGGGGATTATCGTCGACGGCGAGGGCGACGAGGTCGTCACCGGCGCGAGCGTCCAGAAGCTGGTCGACAAGCTCAAGACCCAGCGCCACATCACGATCGATCACGCGACGATCCCGAAAGCCAACCATTTCTTCGAGCACGAGATGCCCGAGTTGATGGGGGTGGTCGACGCGTATCTCGACAAGCGGTTGAGCGCGGATCGCTAGGGCGCGCTGACGATCGCGCCCCCCGTCGCTTGGCGCACTCCGGTCGTTTCGGGCCAGCTCGTCGGCTTGTCGGTGAGGACCCGCACCGCGAGATAGGCGAACGCCTCCGCTTCGAGCGCGTCGCCGTCCCAGCCGACCGCCTCGACCGGCGCGACCGGCAGCCCGGTGCGTTCGGCCAACATCGCCATCAGCGTCGGGTTGTGCCGCCCGCCGCCGGTCACGAGCAGCCGCGCCGGTCGGTCGGCGACATGGCGCAGCGCCTGCTCAACGGTCGCGGCGGTGAAGGCGGTCAGCGTCGCCGCGCCGTCGGCGAGGCTCAGGCCGCGCACCGCGCCCAGGCCGAAGTCGGCGCGGTCGAGCGACTTCGGCCCGGGCAGGTCGAACCAGTCGAGGTCGAGCATCGCGTCGACGACCTGCTCGCGGACCGACCCTGCGCCCGCGATCGCGCCGCCGGCGTCGTGGCTCGCGCCGGTGCCCGCGCGCACCCAGTCGTCGATCAGCGCATTGCCGGGGCCGGTGTCGAAGCTGCCCCATGACCGGGCCTCGCCCGCGCCGCGGCCGAACCAGGTGATATTGCCAACTCCGCCGAGGTTGAGCACCGCGACCGGGTCGTCGCCGAGCCCGGCGACGATCGCGCGGTGATACGCTGGGGCGAACGGCGCCCCCTGCCCGCCTGCCGCGACATCGGCGGCGCGGAAGTCGCTGACGGTCGTGATGCCGGTCAAGCGGGCCAGCAGCGCGCCGTCGCCGATCTGCCACGTCCAGCCCCGGTCGGGGCGATGCGCGACGGTCTGACCGTGGAACCCGGTGACACCGACGTCCGCCGATGCGACCATAGCCTCGGCGAGCAGCGCCATCACCGCGGCGGCGTGGCGCAGCGTCAGTTCCTCGGCGACGGCATCGACCAGCGGGTCGGGCTCTGGCGCGGTTATCGCCAGCGCCGCCGCCATCGCCCCGCGCAACCGCGCGCGGAACGGTTCGTCGTACGGCGTCGCGCCGAACGCGATCCGCCGGACCGCGGTGTCGCCATCGGTCTCGATCAACGCCGCGTCGATACCGTCCATCGACGTCCCCGACATCAGTCCCACCGCGAGCATCGTCATCCCCTTCTTCCCGCCGTCCTCCAGCGAAAGCGGGGACGCATCTCCGGCGGTGGGAGATGGGTCCCCGCTTTCGCGGGGATGACGGTTGGTGGTAGGCGAACGCATGACCACGATCACAGCTCACGCCTCAACCTTCCTGCGCACCTTGGACGAACGCGGCTTCGTCCACCAGATCACCGATGCCGCCGCGTTGGACGCCGCCGCCGCGTCGGGGCCGATCACCGCCTATGGCGGCTTCGACTGCACCGCGCCGTCGCTCCACATCGGCAATCTTGTCCTGATCATGATGCTGCGCCATCTGCAGCAGACCGGTCACCGCCCGATCGTGCTGATGGGCGGCGGCACCACCAAAGTCGGCGACCCGTCGGGCAAGGACGAGGGTAGACCCCTGCTCGACGATGCCCGGATCGACGCGAACAAGGCGAGCATCCGCCGCATCTTCGATCGCTTCCTCGACTTCGACGGACCGAACGCGGCGATCATGGTCGACAACGACGACTGGCTGGCGAGCCTCGCGTACATTCCGTTCCTGCGCGACATCGGGCGGCATTTCAGCGTCAACCGCATGCTCAGCTTCGATTCGGTCAAACTGCGCCTCGACCGCGAGCAACCGCTCAGTTTCCTCGAATTCAACTACATGATCGTGCAGGCGTATGATTTCCTCGAACTGTCGCGCCGCGCGGGGTGCATCCTGCAGCTCGGCGGGTCGGACCAATGGGGCAACATCGTCAACGGCACCGACCTGATCCGCCGGGTCGATGGCGCGGCGGCGTTCGGGCTGACGGCGCCGCTGATTACCACCGCCGACGGCAAGAAGATGGGCAAGACCGCCGCCGGTGCGGTCTGGCTGCACGAGGATTCGCTTCCCGCGTACGACTATTGGCAATTCTGGCGCAACACCCACGACGCCGACGTCGGGCGCTTCCTCCGGCTGTTCACCGACCTGCCCCTCGACGAGATCGCGCGGCTGGAGGCGCTGCCGGGGGCCGAAATCAACGAAGCGAAGAAGGCGCTCGCCGATGCCGCGACCGCATTGTGCCGGGGTGAGGCCGCCGCGCTTGCCGCCGCCGAGACCGCGCGCGCGACCTTCGCGGGCGCGGTCGGCGACGATTTGCCGACGTTCGCCATTGCCGGGTCGGTGGCGCTCGTCGACGCGCTCGTCGGGCTCGGTTTCGCCTCGTCGCGCAAGGATGCACGCCGCTTGATCGAGCAAGGCGGCGTTCGGGTGAACGGCGAAGTGCCGATCGGCGACGACGTCAGCCCGGGGACGCGCGTCTCGGCGGGCAAGAAACGTCACGGCGTCCTGACCGCCGCGTAAGCCTATTCGCGCCCGTTGGCCCACGGCCGCCAGCCGTCGAGGCGGCCTTCGAGCGCGGCGAGATCGGCGCGCGACCGTCCCGCCGCCAGCACCGAGACGACCGCGGTCGCCGCCGCACTGGTCCGCGGATCGCCGCGCTCCTGCGCCCGCCGCGCCCACAGCCACGCCGTGTCGCGGTCGGCGGCAATGCCCTTACCCGCCGCCATCGCCTGCGCCAGCGCGAGCTGCGCGGGGGGGTAACCACGCTGCGCAGCACGGAAATAATAGGTCGCGGCGGTCGCAGCGTCGGAGCGGACCCCCTCGCCCTTCGCATACATCGTGCCGAGCATCGTCTCGGCGACCGCTGAATCGCGGTCGGCGAGCATGGCGAATTGCTCGCGCGCCTCGGCGAAACGCCCCGCGCGATACGCCCCGATGCCCGCGTCGAGTGCCATCGCCGCCGGGCTCGGCGCGGCGGCGGCGGACTCGGCGGGTGCCGCGTCGGGTTCGGCCAGCGCGATCACGGCGAGGATGAGGAAAAACGGCATGGCCTCGGCTTAACCCTTCATCCCGATCGCAACAACCCGACCGCCGCATCGCGCTCGAACAGGTACAGCAATACCCGCGCCGCCTGACCGCGCGGTGAATCGAGCCCGCCGTCTCGGTCGAGCAGCAACCGCGCATCGTCGCGCGCCACCCCGATCAGCCGCGCGGTCCGCTCGGGGTCGGCAAGGCGGAAAGCGGCGTCGCCCGACTGCTTAGTGCCGAGGATTTCGCCCGCACCGCGCAGCTTCAAATCCTCCTCCGCGATGCGGAAACCGTCACCCGTCTCGCGCATCAGCGCCAGCCGCGCCTTCGCCGTTTCCGACACCATGTCACCCCGCAACAACAGGCAGACCGACTTTGCGGCGCCGCGCCCGACCCGCCCGCGAAGCTGGTGAAGCTGCGCCAGCCCGAAACGTTCGGCCGCCTCGACGATCATCAGCGTCGCGTTCGGCACGTCGACTCCGACCTCGATCACCGTCGTCGCCACGAGCACTTTTATCCGGTCGGCGGCGAAGTCAGCCATCACCGCGTCCTTCTCCGGCCCCTTCATCCGCCCGTGGACGAGGCCGACGGCGTCGCCGAAGCGCGAGCGCAACGCCGCCGCGCGCGTTGTGGCCGCCGCCTCGTCGCCGGTCTCGGTCCCCTCGACCAACGGACACACCCAATACGCCTGGCCCCCCGCCTCGACGTGGCGCGCGAGGCCGGCGACGACATCCTCGATCCGGCTCGCGGCGATGACGCGCGTGTCGATCGGCTGACGTCCCGGCGGCAGTTCGTCCAATTTCGACACGTCCATCTCGCCGTAGGCAGTCAGCGCGAGGGTGCGCGGGATCGGCGTCGCGGTCATCACCAGCAGGTGCGGCGGCGTTTCGGCCTTGGCGCTGAGCATCAGCCGCTGGTGGACGCCGAACTTGTGTTGCTCGTCGACGACCACGAGCCCGAGGTCGCGGTAGGCAACCGCCTCCTGAAAGATCGCGTGGGTACCAATCAGCAGGTCGATATCGCCGGTCGCCAGCTGCTCCAGGATCGCCGCCCGCTCGCGGCCCTTGTCGCGCCCGGTCAGGATCGCGACACGCACCGGCAGCGCCCCGAGCAGCTCGGTCAGCTTGGCATGATGCTGGCGCGCGAGGATTTCGGTCGGGGCGAGGAACGCGGCTTGGGCCCCGCTCTCGACCGCCGTCAGCATCGCTGCGAGCGCGACGAGCGTCTTGCCCGCGCCGACGTCGCCCTGAAGCAGCCGCAGCATCGGCGCGGATTGTTCGAGATCGCCGCGAATCTCCTCGATCGACCGGCGCTGCGCACCGGTCAGCGGCCACGGCAGGCGCGCCGTCAGCGCCGCCGTCAGCGCCCCCGTCCCCGGCAGCGCCCGCCCGCGCCGCCGTCGCGTGCTCGCGCGCACCAGCAGCAGCGCGAGCTGGTTCGCGAGCAGTTCGTCGTACGCCAGCCGGTCGTGCGCCGGGCCGTCGTCGCGGAGCGCGTGCGCAGCGGCGAGCGAGGCGCGCCACGGCGGGAAGCGATAACGCGACAACACGCTCGGCTCGATCCATTCGGGCAATTCGGGGGCGCGTTCGAGCGCTGTCTCGACGAACGAACCCATGCGGCGGTTGGTGACGCCTTCGGTCAGGCCGTAGACCGGCTCGCGCGGCGGGATCGTATCGGCCGCGTCGGGCGCGACGACGAAATCGGGATGCACCATCTGCAGCCATTGGCCGTAGCGGTCGATCTTGCCCGAAACGACCCGCGCCTCGCCGATCGGCAGCAGCTTGCGGGCGTAACCGCCGCCTTGCCCGAAATAGACGAGTGCAAGGTAATTGTTCGCCGCATCGACGCATTCGACGCGGAACGGCACACGCGGCCCGCCGGCATCGTACCGCACTGGCGTCACCTCGACCGTGATCGTCCGGTCGACATACGCTTCGTCGAGCGCCGTGAGCCGCACCCGCTCGATCGCCATCACCGGCAGGTGGAAGACGAGGTCGATCGCGCGGCCCAGCTTGAGCCGCGCCAATTGCCGCACCAGCGTCGGGCCGACCCCTTTGAGGGCAGCTGTCTCGGCGAACAGCGGGTTGAGCAAGGCAGGTCGCATGGCTATGTCATCCCGCATAGACGACCGCGCTCGCGGGGAGAACCGCGGGCGCGCTTTGGCGTTCAAGCCGCTGGGAGCCCCGATGGACGATCTCGAATTCCGCCAGCGCCGCCTCGCCTTCCGCGCGTGGCACCGCGGCACGCGCGAGGCCGACCTGATGATCGGCGGCTTCGCCGACGCGCACGCCGCGTCGTGGGGGATCGACGAGATCGACTGGTTCGAAGCGCTGCTCGAGGAGCAGGACGTCGACATCATGGCGTGGGCGATCGGCAAGGCGACCCCGCCCGAACGCTTCGCCGGCCCGCAGATGGCCGCGATGCAACGCCTCGATTACATCGCGCGGAGCATGCGTTGATCGACTTCCGCGCGCTCGCCACCGCCCGCGAAAGCCTGACCCTCGCCGGTTGCGTCGCGGGGTACCAGCCGTGGCTGATGGCCGACGTCGCGCGCGCCGCGACCGGCCGCGCGGTGTTCATCGCCGCCGACGACAGCGGCGCGCGGGCGATGCTCGACGCGGTGACGTACTTCGCCCCCGAGATC
>JBBSFF010000077.1:0-8159 GCA_038238995.1 Sphingomonadales bacterium | reverse complement strand
GATGTCGCCGAGGCGCGCGCGCTGATCCGCGGCAAGGCGGCGCTGCTCGCCAAGATCGAGAAGCCCGCCGCACTCGACCGCCTGTCCGAAATCCTCGAACGCGCCGACGCGGTGATGGTCGCGCGCGGCGACCTCGGCGTCGAATTGCCCCCCGAACAGGTGCCGCCGGCGCAGAAGCGGATCGTCGCGATGGCGCGCGCGATGGGCAAGCCGGTGGTGGTGGCGACGCAGATGCTCGAATCGATGATCGTGTCGCCGTCCCCGACCCGTGCCGAGGTCAGCGATGTCGCCACCGCGATCTACGACGGGGCGGATGCGGTGATGCTGTCGGCCGAAAGCGCGGCGGGCGCGTGGCCGGTCGAGGCGGTGACGATGATGGACGCGATCGCGCGGACGACCGAGGCCGATCCGCAATATTACGCCCGGGTCCATTTCACCGAGACCGCGACCGCGCACACAACGGCGGACGCGATGAGCGCGGCGGCGGCGGCGATCGTCGCGACGGCGGGCGCGCGCGCGATCGCGTGCTTCACCATCTCCGGGTCGACTGCGCGCCGCGCCGCGCGCGAACGCGCCGCCGTGCCGATCCTGTGCCTGACCCCGGCGCGCGCCACCGCCCGCCGGATGGGGCTCGTCTGGGGCGTCCACGCGGTCGTCACCCGCGACGTCGCGGGATTCGAGGAGATGGTCGACAAGTCGAAGCGCACCGCGCTGCGGACCGGGATCGCGGGCGGTGGCGACCTGCTCGTGCTGATCGCCGGGGTCCCGTTCGCGACACCGGGGACGACGAACGTCGTCCACGTCGCGCGGCTGACGGGGAAGGAACTCGACGGGCGGGGGTAGCGGCGTCCCGGACCCGCCCCACGGCGCGGCGGACCGCGTGCAAATATCGCTGTCCTACAGCGCCGCTTCGCGTCTAGCGTTCGCCCGATCGAGTCGCCACCGGGCGGCGGGAGCGTTGTTTCTCATCGTCAGCGACGGTTTCGCCGCACCGGCCGGCGGAGCGCGCAATGGCGCGCGGTGAGCCACGCTTGTGCGGCGTTGTGCGGGCGTTCGTGCGGGCGTCGGTGCGGACGCCTATCAGCCCGTTGGGCGTGCCAGCTTCGCGACCTGCGGCCGCGAATTAGGGGTCGTCGGCGTTAAGTTTGTTAAGTTGTTCATCTTCGTGGCGTAGCTAAAGCGCGTCAGTCGCCGGTCATCAGGCGGTCGACGAGCTGGCGGACCGTGGGGACGAAGCCATTGGAATAAAACGGATCCTGCGCGAAGCGGAACGCGCTGTGACCGCCGAACATCAGGTTCGCCTCGGTATCCCCGCCGTGGGCAATGTCCTGCAGCGTCTTCTGGATGCAGAACGAGCGCGGGTCGGCAAGCCGCCCGGTGGAATTCGCCTCGGTATCGGCCCAGGCGCTGAACCCGCACTGGCTGAGGCAACCCATGCAATCGCTCTGGTCCTGGCGGATCACGCCCTTGTCCTCGGGCGTGACGAAAACCAGCGTATTGTCGGGAGTCTTCAATGCCTCCGAATTGCCCAGCGCCGCCCATTCGCGAGCGCGCAACAGGTCGTCGCGGGTGACCCAATAGCTCTTGCGCCCGACCCCGACGTCGAGGAGGAACTGATGATCGCCGGTTGCGGTCGTCGAAAAGGCGATCTGGCGCTGCGACCGCGCCTCGAGCGCGCGCAGGTACGGGTTGCGCACCGCGCTCGAATAAAAGCCGGTCGGCGAAAATTTGTGGAGCAGGATGTCGCCCTCCTTGAGCGTCATCAACCGGTCCTTCCACCCCTGCGGGATCGGGCTTTCGACCGTCAGCAGCGGGCGCGTGCCGAACTGGAAGACGATCTGGCCGAGCTCGGGGTTGCCGAGCCAGTCGGTCCATTCGCGCAGCGCCCAGACCCCGCCCGCCATGATGATCGGCACGCTGTCGGGGATCCCGCTCTCGCGCATCACCGCGCGCAGGTCGCGGACGCGCGGCAGCGGATCCTGGGGGGCGCGGGGGTCCTCGGCATTGCTCAGTCCATTGTGCCCCCCGGCGAGCCACGGGTCCTCGTAGACGACCGCGCCGAGCCATTCGGCGGCCTTGCTGTACGCGCGCTTCCACAGCGCGCGGAACGCACGGGCGCTGCTGATGATCGGGTAGTAGTGCACGCCGTACGAGGCGGCGATTTCCGACAGTTTGTACGGCATGCCCGCGCCGCAGGTGACACCGTTGACGAGGCCGCGCGTGCGCTCGAGGACGCCGTGGAGGACGCGCTGCGCCCCGCCCATTTCCCACAACACGTTGATATTGATCGCGCCGAGCCCGCGCTGGAGTTCCGAAGATGCCATCTCGTACGCGCGCTGAACCTGTTGGACCGCGCCTTCGATCGCGTAGCCGACGAGCTCCTCGTGCCGGTCGCGGCGGCTGAGCGCGGCGTAGACCTGCGGGATGATCCGCCCGGTGGGGTCGTAGCTGTCGGCGTTGACCGCGCTGATCGTGCCGACCCCGCCGGCGAACGCCCATGCACCCGACGACAGGTGGTTGGTCGCAGCGACGCCCTTGCCGCCCTCGACCAGCGGCAGGATATGCCGCCCACCCATCATGACCGCGTTCAACCCGTTGAGCATCGATTGCCTTCAGAAAAGCCAAGCACCTAGCATATACGGAAGCGGACGCACAAAAGCGCGTTGGAAACAGGATCCGGCAATGACGCTACTCAAGGTCGCGGTCGCACAGATCGCGCCGGTCTGGCTCGACCGCGTTGCGACGACGGCCAAAATGGTCGCATGGATCGACAATGCCGCCGCAGCGGGATGCGACCTCGTCGTGTTCGGGGAGGCGGTCCTGCCCGGCTACCCTTTCTGGCTCGAGTGGACCGACGGCGCTCGCTTCGACGCAGCGCTGCAAAAAGACCTTTTCGCGCATTACAGCAATCAGGCGGTGCGCATCGACCGGGACCTCGGGCCGCTGTGCGACGCCGCGCGGCGCGGCGGGATCGCGGTCATCGCCGGGGTCGTCGAGCGCGCCGCCGACCGGTCGGGGCACAGCCTTTATTGCAGCGCGGTACACATCGCCGTCGACGGGCGAATCGCCAGCGTCCACCGCAAGCTCGTGCCGACGTACGAGGAACGACTGGTATGGGCCCCCGGCGACGGGCACGGGCTGGTCGTCCACGCGGTCGGCGACTTTACCGTCGGTACGCTCAACTGCTTCGAAAACTGGATGCCGCTGACGCGCGCCACGCTCCACGCTCAGGGGGAGGACCTTCATGTCGCGATCTGGCCGGGCAACCGGCGCAACACGCTCGCGCTGACCCCGGTGCTGGCGCAGGAGGGGCGGAGTTATGTCATCTCGGCGAGTGCGGTGCTGCGCGCGCGCGACGTTCCCGATGGCCATCCGGCGGCGGCGATGCTCGACACCTGTCCCGACGTCCTCGCCGACGGCGGCAGTTGCATCGCCGCGCCCGACGGGACTTGGCTGGTCGAGCCGTTTACTGGCGGCGAGGCGCTGCTGACCGCGACGTTCGACCCGCGCGAGATCCGCCGCGCCCGCCAAAATTTCGACCCCGCCGGACACTACTCCCGCCCCGACGTCACCCGACTGATCGTCGACCGGACCCGGCAGCGGACCGCGAGCTTCATCGACTGACAGTGGGGAACGAAGCGCTCAACCGAAAAGGACCGCCCGTTGCCGGGCGGCCCTTGACGTCGAAGCTTGCCCGAGCTCAGTCGCGATCGCCGGTGATGAAGCTCGGCGCGAACGTCGGCTCGCCTTCGGGCTCGGCTGCGCGCTCGGGGCGCGGGCCGCGATCGCCGCCGTCACGGCGGGGACCACGGTCGCCGCCGCCGCCACGGTTGCCACCGCGGTCGCCGCCATCGCGACGCGGCCCGCGGTCGTTGCGCGAACCACGATCGGGGCCGTCTTCACGCGGCGGGCGCGTGTCGGCGATCTCCTCGCCGCTCGTCTGATCGACGAGGCGCATCGACAGGCGAACCTTGCCGCGATCGTCGATGCCGAGCACCTTGACCTTGACCGGCTGGCCTTCGGTCAGGACTTCGCTGACCTTGGCGACGCGCTCGTTCTTGATCTCGGAGATGTGGACCAGCCCGTCCTTCGACCCCATGAAGTTCACGAACGCGCCGAAGTCGACCATCGACACGACCTTGCCGTCATAGACCTTGCCGACTTCGGCTTCCTGAGTGATGCCCATGATCCACTTCTTCGCGGCTTCGATCTGCGCCGGATCGGACGAGGCGATCTTGACCGTGCCGTCGTCCTCGATGTTGACCTTCGCGCCGGTGGTGGCGACGATCTCGCGGATGATCTTGCCGCCGGTGCCGATGACGTCGCGGATCTTCGACTTGTCGATCTGGAAGCTCTCGATGCGCGGCGCGTGCGCGCTCATCTCGGTCCGGGTCGTGTCGAGCGCCTTCGCCATCTCAGCGAGGATGTGCTCGCGTCCGGCCTTCGCCTGGTCGAGGGCGACGCGCATGATCTCCTCGGTGATCCCGGCGACCTTGATGTCCATCTGCAGCGCGGTGACACCCTCGGTGGTGCCGGCGACCTTGAAGTCCATGTCGCCGAGATGATCTTCGTCCCCCAGGATATCGCTGAGGACCGCGAAGTCCTTGCCTTCGAGGATCAGCCCCATCGCGATGCCCGCGACCGGACGGATCAGCGGAACGCCGGCGTCCATCAGCGCGAGGCTCGCACCGCACACCGTCGCCATCGACGACGAGCCGTTCGACTCGGTTATGTCCGACAGGACGCGGATCGTGTAGGGAAAGTCTTCCTTGGTCGGCAGCAGTGGGTTCACCGCGCGCCACGCCAACTTGCCATGGCCGATGTCGCGACGGCTCGGCGCGCCGAAGCGCCCGACTTCACCGACCGAGTACGGCGGGAAGTTGTAGTGGAGCATGAAGCGCTCGTAGCGCAGCCCGTCGAGGCCATCGATCATCTGCTCGCTGTCCGACGTGCCGAGCGTCGTCGACACGATCGCCTGCGTCTCGCCGCGGGTGAACAACGCCGAACCGTGGGTGCGCGGCAGGAAACCGACCATCGCCTCGATCGGACGAACCGTCGTCGTGTTGCGCCCGTCGATGCGGATGCCGTCCTTCAAGATCGCGCTGCGGACGATGCTGCCCTCGATCTTCTTGACCAGCTTCGATGCCTTCAATGCCTCGGCGGGGGCGGAACCGGCGAACAGCTCCTTGACCTTCGCCTTGGCGACGCCGAGTGCCGACTGGCGGTCGGCCTTGGCGATGATCTTGTACGCGTCGGAGATCGCCGCCCCGGCAACACCCTTGATCGACTCGATCATCGACGTCGTGTCGGCACCGGCGGGAAGCTCCCACGGGTCCTTGGCCCCGGCCTCGGCGAGCTTGATGATCGCGTCGATCACCGGCTTCGATTCGTTGTGCGCGAACATCACCGCGCCGAGCATGACGTCCTCTGAAAGCTCCTTCGCTTCGGACTCGACCATGAGGATCGCGTCGCGGGTACCGGCGGCGATCAGCTCAAGCGATCCCTCCTTGATCTGCGTCTTGGTCGGGTTGAGGACGTACTGCCCGTCGACATACGCGACGCGCGCGGCGGCGAGCGGACCCATGAACGGGACACCCGACAGCGTCAGCGCCGCCGACGCGGCGACGAGCGCGACGATGTCGGCCTCGTTCTCACCGTCGTAGCTGAGCACCTGAGCGATGATCAGGACTTCGTTGTAGAAGCCCTCCGGGAACAGCGGGCGGATGGGGCGGTCGATCAGGCGGCTGGTCAGCGTCTCGTGCTCGGTCGCGCCGCGCTCGCGCTTGAAGAAGCCGCCGGGGATGCGGCCGGCAGCGGAGAACTTCTCCTGATAATGGACGGTCAGCGGAAAGAAGTCCTGCCCCTCCTTGACCGACTTCGCGGCGGTGACGGCGCACAGCACGACGGTATCGCCGTACGTCGCGAGCACCGCGCCGTCGGCCTGACGCGCGACGCGCCCGGTTTCGAGGGTGAGCTTGCGCCCGCCCCACATGACTTCCTGCTTGTGGATGGTGAACATGGTCTTGACGTCTTTCATATGCGCCCGGCCCTTTGCCGTGCGCGGCCTACGCCGGTTCCTCGCGTCATTGCGGGGACTGGAAAAAGAACAGGCTCCCGCAGGAGCCCGTCCGGAATGATTACTTCCGCAACCCGAGCTTGCCGATGATGTCGGTATAGCGGGCGGTGTCGCGGTCCTTGAGATAGTCGAGGAGCGAGCGGCGGGTGTTGACGAGGACGAGCAACCCGCGGCGGCTGTGGTTGTCCTTGCCGTGGGTTTTGAAATGCTCGGTCAGGTTGGCGATGCGCTCGGTCAGGATCGCGACCTGGACTTCGGGGGAGCCGGTGTCGCCCGTGGTGCGGGCATGCTCGGCGATGAGCGCGGTCTTGCGCTCGATTGTGATCGACATCGTGGGTCTCCTTCAGGTCAGGTTGAACCCGCGCACGACCCGTACCGCAATGGAGTCGACCTCCACCAGGGCAACCGGAACAGGTCCGTCGGTCGCCAGATACAGCCCGTGGGATGCGGGGTGCCCGGGGAGCGTCCGACCTTGTCGAAGGAGGGTCGCGTCTTCGGGCGTAACGGGTAGAGCCGGGATGTCGTCCAGCCCCGCCGTCAGCGGCAGTATCGCCTGTTCGTCGCCCGCCTGCAGGAAAGCCGCCAATTTGTCCAGCGAAATCGCGCACGTCAGGGTGAACGGCCCGGCGCGGGTTCGCCGGAGCGCGGCGACGTGGCCGACCGTGCCGAGCGCGAGCGAAAGGTCGCGGGCGAGGCTGCGGACGTAGGTGCCCTTCGAGCAGGTCACCGCGAAGTCGGCGGCGTCGGCGCGGGCGTCGAGCAGATCGAAGGCGTGGATCGTCAGGTGGCGCTCGGCGAGGACGACCACCTCCCCGGCGCGCGCCAGCTTATACGCGCGCTCGCCGTCGACCTTGAGCGCCGAATAGGCGGGTGGGGTCTGGACGATCAGGCCGCGGAAGGCCGGGAGGGCGGCTTCGATCGCCTCGCGTGAGGGGCGAAAGTCGGACCTCGCGACAACCTCACCCTCCCGGTCGTCGGTCGCGGTGGCCGACCCCCACGCGACGGTGAAGGCATAACCCTTCGTCGCGTCGAGCATCCGCCCGGCAAGCTTGGTCGCCTCGCCGAGCGCGATCGGCAACACGCCGGTCGCGAGCGGATCGAGCGTCCCGCCATGGCCGATCTTGACCTTGGGATACCCCGCCTGTCGCAGGATGCGCTTGACCGCCGCGACGCCTTGCGCGCTGCTCAACCCGAGCGGCTTGTCGACGACGATCCAGCCGTGGAGCGGCCCCGGCTCGCGGGGAGTCGAGGCCGGTTCCAGCTACCTTTCCTCTTCGAAGGTGACCGCGACGTCGCCGTTCGCCGACAGGCGGACGTCGTTGCCCTCGATTTCGGCGACGAGGCCACCCGAAATCCAGTGGTGGTGGTTGTGCGTCGTGCTGTCCTTCGTCAGCTTGATCCGGTCGCCGTCGACATGGTCGACCGTTCCCACGTGCACGCCGTCGGCGCCGATGACGTTCATATGCTCGGTAATCTTCGACAGGTCGGCCATCGGACGTGTTCCTATTCAGCGTCCGGCACGAACGCATGCCGCGCGGCATCGGTCCCGGCACCCGACCGATTTATCGTCGCGCCCGCGAGCGCGACGAGCAACGCCTCGATCCGTCCGAGCCGTTCCGACAGCGCGGCGATATCGGCGCGCGTCGCCACGTCGACCGGCGCTGGGGTGCCGACGCCGGGGCTCAGCGTCTTTTCGGCGACCGCCGCCGACAGCGCTAACCACTGGTCCATCATCGACCGGACGGCGGCGGTGGGATCGGGTGAGTCGGTCACTGCGGCTCCTTTGCCCCTGGAGCCGCGCCACGGGCTTTAAGTTCACACAAATGTCGCGGCTTCAGCGGATTTCGTGAACTTAAGCGGCGGCGCGCGCGCGGCGTGAACTCGAAAATGGGACAAGCGGGTGCGGGAAGTCTCATCGCCGCACCATACTCCCGTCCGGGCGGTGTAGGACAGGACAAACCGCCTCGGCAAACGTCGTTCCCCTGTCGCTCAGGCTCGGCTAGAGCGCGCGGATGCTGCGTTCGCTTCCTCTCGTGCTCCCCTTCCTCGCCGGGGCGGTCTCGGCGCTGGGGTTCGCGCCGCT
>JBBSFF010000076.1:0-8171 GCA_038238995.1 Sphingomonadales bacterium | reverse complement strand
GGCACGAGGCGGCCGTCGTGGTCGGGCAGGCCAGCGGACAGCAGCCCGATGCCGTGATCGTCGGAGAGCGCGACCGCGTCCCACGAATCGACCCGCGCAAAGCCGCGGAATTCGCGCTCGACGCCGTCGTAATACCCGTGCGCATACCGGTAGCGCGTCGTCGTCGCGGCCGTGCTGATGCGGTCGTCGATCGTCACCTGCGCCACGGTCTGGATGACGAACGGCGGGGTGGTCGCCCACGGCCGCCCCGCGTGCCGGTCCTCCAGGTAGAAATGCGCCGACGAGGCGTAGGCAATCGTCATCAGCGCACCCATGCCATCGTCGATCGTCCGGAGAAGATGCGGCTTGGTACTCGCCAGCAGGTCGACGTAGCGGAGCGGATTGCCGGCGGCCGCCGGCTCGGGGCTCGACCAGACGAGGCACGCCGTGCCGGTCCCCAGCAGGTCGGCGATGCGAACGGTGGCGAGCGCGTCGGCCAGCGGCAGCGGGATTGCGACCGGACTGCTCCAGCCGTTCCCGGCCTCGTTGCGATAGATCATCGCTCCCGCGCGCGACAGGTAGACGATGTCGGTCGGGCCGGAGCCGTCGATATCGCCGAGCCGGACCCGCGTCGGATCGAACAGGTCGGCGTGATCGAACACCGGCGACCCGCGCATCACGATCCGGCCGCCGAACCGGCCGTAGCCAAGGTTCGGCCAATAGCAGACCTGGCCGTTACGGACGCGGACAATGTCGCCGAGCCCGTCGCCGCTCATGTCGGCGACGAAAATCGTTTCCGCGTCGTCGGTCGTCAGCATCGTCGCCGCGGTGGCGCGGTCGAGCGTCGACGACGTCCGCCGTCCCGCGGCAAAACCGTCGCGCCCGAGTCCCTCGTGCCAGACGAACACCTGGTCGGCGGCGATCAACAGGTCGGCGATGCCGTCGCCGTCGAGATCGATGAAGTGGACGCCGCGCGCTTCGGGGTCGACGCTTGGCAACTGGCGAAACGGCACGAACGGCGACCACGCGCCGGCGTCGGTGCGCTCGAAGAAGCCCCGCGTCGACCCGCTCAGCCAGACGAGGTCGAGCCGTCCGTCGCCGTTCAAGCTGAGCAATTGCGCCTGGGCACTGCCCGCCGTGCCGAGCATCGGCAGCGACGGCTGCAGCTCGAGCCGTTCGGCACGCGCGAAGTTGCCGCCACCAAGATTGCGCTTGTAATAAAGCGCCGGCGTCCCGGCAGCAGTGGGGACGAGGATCCCCGGAAGACCCTCGCCGTCGAGGTCGACGAATTGATGGGCGTGGCCATCGACGCCGACCGGGGCCTGCGCCAGCGCGTCGCCCGCCGCGGACACGATCCGCGTCGAAAACGCATCCGCGCGCGAATAGTCGAGCACGAGCGTCGGCGACCGCTCGCGCGCGGCGTCGCCCGCCTGCGTCCAGTCATGGCCGATTGCCTCGACGCTCAGCAGGTAGGTGACGACCGGATTTTCGTCGAAGCCGAACTCGACCGAACGGACGAGCCGCGCCGGTGCTCCGAGGTCTGCGGGCATCGTGTGGAACATCAGCAGGCGGCGGCACAGCCGGTAGGTGCGCACCTCGAAGCCGTAGCGATAGGTCGAGAACGGGTCGGACCGCGCCGGCCACGGCACGACCTCGTCGGGTAACGACGATGTATGTTCGCCGTAATCGCAAACCGCCTCGAACAGGAAGCCGAGCCCCGCGAGATCGGCCGCCCGCGGTGCCCGCGTCGCGAGCGGCGCCGTGTTGCCGTAGCGGATCCGTTTCAGGTAGCGATTGGCCGGGACCGTGGCGAGCCGCATCGCCTCCGCCACATCGCTGCGCGATACACCAGCGAGGTCCTCGCGCTTGTAGTCGAACCGGCAGGCGTTGCCACAGGCGTCGAACTGCGCCTCGATCCGCCACTCGGCGACCTTCAGCGGATCGTCGGGATCGGTCACGCGCGCGTCCGACGTGAGGCCGAACAGGCGAGTCAGATTGTCGGCGCTGATGACGCGCCAATGGGTGTCGCCGGTCGTGGTGTCCGTCAAGCGTTCGATGCGCGCGAAGCTGCCTTCGACCCGCGGCGCGTAGCGATCGATCCGGAAACCGTCGGCGTAGACCGGCACCGGTACCCAGCCCCCGGGCGTTTCGGTCAGGACCTGCACGAGGTCCTGCTCCCCGGAAAGCAGGAAGACGTCCGCGTCATCGGCATCGGCGTAGCGCGGCAGCCCCTTGTCGGTCCGCCGCGAGATCATCGGCAGGTCGAGCGACCAGCCGATCCCGAACGGCCCCTGCGGCTGGCCCGAATCGTAGGTCAGATTGAGCGTCGGTTCCTTGCCATGACGACACGGCGACAGCGCGAGTGGCAGCCGCAGCGTGGCGCTGCCCGTTGGCCCGCCGCACCGGACCTGTTGACCCATGCCGCGCAACGCGCCGCCCGATGTCGGCAGGTCCGACGGCGGCGGCGCCGCCAGCGTGAAGGGAGGCTTGCGGCCGGGTGGGCCGCGCCGGGCAGCGGTTGCGGACGGCTCGTCGACCATCAGTCGAGCGCCGGTGGTCGCGGGGCGCGCCTCAGACCAGGCATTGCTCCAGCCCCCACGCGATATGCTGCTGCGGCAGATCGAGGCCGATGAAGACCAGTTTCGATTCGCGCGGCACGGCGGCCTCCCACGGCTGCCCCGCATCGTGGCTCATCAGTTGATGCACACCCTGCAGGATGACCTTGCGATCGACCCCGGCAAAGTTGAGCACGCCCTTGTACCGCAGCAACGCCTGGCCATAGGCCTTGATCACGGTGGTCATGAACTGGTTGAACCGCGCGCCGTTGATCGCGCGATGGGTCCGGAAGACGAAGCTCGACACATCGTCGTCGTGGCGGTGATGGCGGCAGTCCGCTTCGTTGGCATGTGCCCCCGTCGGGGCGTCGTGCGCGTGATGCCCGGCTGCGCCTTGGGCCGGTGTCGGCCGATCGAGCTCGAGATCGGCGGTCAGGTTGAAGCCGCACACGTCGAACACGTCGCTGAGCGGGACGTCCCCGAACGCCGCGACGCGCTGCGCGGCCCGCGGATTCATCCGCGTCAATCGTGCCTGCAGGACCGCCAGCGCCGCCGCCGGAACGAGGTCGCTTTTCGTGATGAACAGCCGGTCGGCGAACCCGACCTGGCAGCGCGCCTCGCCCCGGCTGTCGAGCTGATCCATGCCGTGCAGCGCGTCGACCAGCGTCAGGATCGCGTCGGGTCGATACGCGGCGGCGACCGACGGATCGAGGAAGAACGTCTGCGCGATGGGACCCGGATCGGCGAGTCCGGTCGTCTCGATCATGACCTGGTCGAAGTCGATCTCGCCGCGCTCGCGACGGAGCGCGAGATCGTCGAGGGTCGCCCGCAGGTCGTCGCGGATGCCGCAGCACAGGCAGCCGTTGATCAGCTGAACGATCCGTTCGTCGCCGCCGTTGACAATGATGTCGCCATCGATGTTCTCGGCGGCGAATTCGTTCTCGATGACCGCGATCCGGCGTCCGTGGTCCTCGGTCAGGACGCGGCGCAGCAAGGTCGTCTTGCCGGCGCCGAGAAAGCCGGTGAGGATCGTCACGGGAAGCCGCGCGGTCGGCGTCATCCGAGCACGACGACCGTATAGCCGCCGAACACCTCGCCGCCCTGGGTGGCGGTCACGCGGTAGACGTGCGCATCCCCGGGTCCCGGCGCGTCGTCGCTGGTCGTCAGCGCGACCACCTGATTGTCGTGGTGCACGACCTGCGTCGCGCCGCCGCCGGTGGTGGGAATGCCTCCGCCCGGCGGCGCGGCGGGACCGAGCGCCGGCGCGCCGGTCGGCGGTGCCATCGCCGGAAACACGCCGCGCTGGCCGGTGTGGAGCTGCAGCCACGGCACCGCGTGCGGCGCGACGCGCTCGACCGCGACCGTCGCGGGGGCACCGTACAGCGGACCGACGTTGATCAAGATCGGCTTCTTCAGCGCCGCACCGGCCGCGACCGGCATCGACGGCGCGCCTCCGCCAAGGTGCCGCAGCATGTGCATCGCCGCGACGGGTGCCTCGACGTGGATGTTGCGTTGCGCGACATGCCGGTTCCACCGGGCGTCGAACAGCGGCTCGCCGGGCAGATCGGCCGGATTGTCCCACACCCTGACCAACAGGCATTCGTGCCCGCCGTTGATGAAAGTCGGGATCCACGCCGTCGGGCACTTGACCACGGCATGCGAATGGCCGCTGCCCTTGGCCCCCAGCGACACCATCGTCTGGGCGATCAGATTGACGGTAGTTTCGTTGATGCCGAGCGCGGGATTGACCCAATAGAATTCGACCAGCGCCTGGTTGGCGGCCGCGTTGCCGAAATTCCAGACATGGGCATATAGCGTATTGGGCTGGCCGGCGTCGGCGACTTGCCCGAACACGGGCGGCTTGTCCGGGGTGTTGACCGGGTCGACGCCGGCAAGGACGAAGATATCGGGGCTTTCCCAGAAGGCCCCGCTGACCGGTCGCGCGCCGAGATCACCGGCGTTGGCGCGCATGAACAGGTACGGCAAGTCGAGATCCGCGCGCGGACCGACCCATTCACCCGGCGGATGCTTCCCATGAATGTCGCCGAGGCCGAGCGGCTTGCCGTTGTCGAGCCGACCGGTGCTGGTGCCGCCGGGTCGGACCGGTCGCCCGGGCCAGCGCGGCTTGGGCGGGTCGCCGCGGCCCGGCCCGTCGCCGCCCTTTCCGCCCCGACCATGTCCGCGATCGTCGTCGCACTCGTCGTCGAAATACCACACGCGCTCGACGATCTTCGACGGCGCTTCGTTCGGCCGCCGATCGTCGTCGTCGGGCGCGCAACTCCGACGATGATCGTCGTCGTCGCGGTCGTGCCCTTCGTATTCGTGCCGGTCGCGGTCGTGCCGGTCATGTTCGTGCCGGTCGCGGCCGTGCGGGTGGTCGTCCTCGCGTTCGCGGTCGTGATCGCGATGGTCGTCGCTGGCCCGGTGTCGCGGGGGATGTCGGTCATCTTCGTCGCAGCGCTTGTGCTCCGCGCGGGGGTGATGGCTCAGCTCGGTCTTGCGGCGGCTGGCGCGGTGTCGCGCGTACCGCTCCTCGCGCGTCTCGATCTCGACGTCGACGACAATCGCCGACATTGCCGCGCGAGCGGGGGTGCGAACGGGCTCGCGCGCCGTCTCGCGGGCGGGGTTGGCGGGGGGGGGGCGCAGGCGGACGCTTGTCTTGCGGTGACACCATCGTTCTCCGAAGCTGGGGCAGACAATCAGTGGATCGGCGGCGGCGGGGGCGGCGGCGGCGCCTTTTTCTTGTTCGGTTTGTCGACGTACTGAAGCTGCAGCGCCGATTCCTTGCCTTGGTCGGGATGCCACAGCGGATTGGCCTGCGGGTCGAACAGGCTGCCGCCGGGGTCGCCCACGGGCGGGACGACGGGCAGCGGGAATTTCATGTCGAGCGCCCCCTTACCGAGGTTGTTTGAATCGCTCGCATCGCGGCGGATCCAGTCCCACGTCAGATAGGCGAACGCCCGGTCGCTATCGAGGTTGAACTGCGTCGAATAGCCGGTGTCGTTGGCCAGCTGCGCGATCAGATGCGCCGAGAACGGGATCGGGTCGCCAAGCGGGCTGAACTCGAGATGGCGCTGCGACAGGAACTGGGTGTTGAGCATATCGGTGTCGTGCGGCGTCTGCGCCTGCTCATACAGCGCGCGGACCGTCGTATCGATCTGCCCATTGAGCCGGAAGAAGACGTCGGGCATCGTGCCGATCGGATAGGGTCCGGGTACCAACCCGCCGACCGCCTCGTCGGGTCCTTCGCCGAAGGACTTGAACGGGTTGTACGTTTCTGTCGGGGTGGTTCGCAGCGTGTCCGGTCCGGTCGGCTGCTGGACCGGGCTCTTGTCCGGCCACGCCCACGGACGGCGGAATTCCCAGTTCTTGTCGTTGCCGTCGGTCTGGTAGCGCAGCACCGGATAGTAGGGATAGTTGCTGTCGTTGACCGAATGGCCGACCCCGATGACGTCGGGGTTGGTATCGAGGTTCCCCAGCGGGTCGAACGCGGCCGCCAGCGCGGCACGGAACGCCGAGTCGACCGTGCCGCCGAGCGTGATCAGCGGGATATCGATCTCGTTCGGCAGGCGCACTTTGCCGTTGCCGTAAAGCTGTTCCGCATGGGGCGTTAAGAAGCCGGTGTGCGCCAGAAGCTCGTGCGTCCGCGTGATGAGGTCCCACACCAGCATCGCCAGGTCGTAGAGCCCGAGCCGGATAAAATATGTAAACGGGCTCACCAGCATCTTGATCAGGTCGCCGACCAGCTTGATCGCCGCCTCAACCTCCTTGATGGCCCACTCGACCAGCGCGACCAGCAGTTCGCACAGATCAACCACCGGGTTCGACGAATCGACGCCGCTGAGATCGGGCGGCTGCAACAGGTCGGTGAAATCGGATACGGGCGGGAAGATGATGAAGTCGGGCGCCTTCGGCTTTTCCAGTTCCCACGTGCCGTTGTATACCAACCGGTAGTAGGTATACATGATCTTGTAGGTCGTCTTGATCTGCCACGGCATCGGAAAGCCGTGACGGACGACGAACGGCGGCGTGGGCGCGATCGCCTGCACGAGGTCGCCGACCGGCTCCGGGATGCCGTCGCCCGTCAGCAGGCGGAAGATCTTGTCGAGCAGTCCGCCGTCGATGTTGTTCTGGAAGGCGTTGCCCTGCAAGATCTGCGGGTGTTGGCTGCCTTCGGGGAAACAGTCCATCATGGCCTCGACCATCGCGTTCGCCATCCAGTCGGGCATCTCGCCGTCGACATCGAGCGCCTTGGTGCGCGCGGCATCGTTCGGCCACGGACCCGTGGGGCGCTGGACGCCGTGAGGCTGGTCGGGGGTGATCTGCACCGCAAACCAGAGCGCAGACATCGAGATGCCGGGATAGTCGGGGGTGGAGCCCCACGGGTCGCCGGCCACCTCGAGCTTCTTGCCGGGCTGGGTTTGGTCGTAATTCCACGCGTCGATATGATTTTCGATCAAATGGTGCCGCTGGGGATGGTTGCGATACGGGCCGCCGCACTGCTCGTTTACGAACGAATGGCACACGGTATCGACCCCGAGATGGGTCATGTATCCGAGGGCAAAGGCGAGGAACTGATCCGAACGATCCTGCATCGCCACCGCCTCGGCGCCCTTGCCCGCAGCCTTCAGCGTCGCCGCCTGCTGCGCCATGATCCGCACCTGCTTCATCAGCGACTGGCACATCGCCGACGGCTTGCGATAATGGCTCATGTCGCTCCACAGGAAGCTCGGCTCGTTGAACCCCTTCTGGACGCAGGTGTCGAACCCGCTGAAGATGTCCTTGAACGTCAGCAGCTCCTCTTCGGCGACGACTTTGAACGCGACCAGCAGTTCCTCGAGGACGACCCCGAACTGGCTGAGCACGCCGCCGGTCAGGCCGTCGGCAAGATTTTCGATGTCGCTCGCGATGGGGCCGATCGTCGCGTTCCAGCCGGCCACGAAGTCGTTCCAGATCTTCTGCATCTTGATCAGGAATCGCAGGATGCCGGCGAGTTGGGCGTTCGATTCCTCGACGATCGCGAGCAGGACTTCCCAACCCTGCTCCTTCTCAGCGTCGAGGAAGAAATAGACCGCGAACGTCAGAAACACCTCGTCGCTGATCGGCCCGAGGATGTCGTTGTTCCAGTCCTGGCTGAAATAGAACAGGTCGGGGCCCACCGCGCCGATGTGGACGAATTTCTCCCATTTCGTCATCACGGCACCGCATTGCGCCGCGGTGAAGCCGTCGAGGGCACCGCCGATCTCGGGCCAGTCGGGGAACTGACCATTGTTCAGGTGGTCGCGCACCCGGCGCGCGGAATACATGTGCGTGAAATGCCCCGGCATATCGGCCTCGCATCGATTTGAATGGAATTAAGCCCAAGGTAGCAACTGTTCTTATTCTGCGTCTGCTTGCTGCCCAACATGTATCATACAATAAAATAAGCAATGCTTAACTTGAGCCCGAAGACATCATCAAAGTTTTCAAGTCGTGGGATGGGGGCGGTTGCATGATGAAGTAAGCCGCACCTGTCGCGCCACCTTCGTCGACCACGGCGCACCGCACACCGGCGTCGCTGCCGCAGTTGATCGGCAACACGCGGGCTTGAATGGATTTGGTGACCCCTACGGGAATCGAACCCGTGCTTCAGCCGTG
>JBBSFF010000075.1:0-8180 GCA_038238995.1 Sphingomonadales bacterium | reverse complement strand
TCCGCGCGACCGCGAGGCCCGCCGCCGGGGGCGGTCCGGCGTGATAGTCGCCGCCGCGCCAGTTCGGGTCGGCCATCACCGCCTGCCGCCCGACCTCGTGGAAGGCGATGTTCTGCGCCGAATGGCGGGCGGCGGCGGCGATCGCGATCACCGCCTCGACCCGGTCGGGGAAGGCGACCGCCCAGTCGAGCGCCTGCATGCCGCCCATCGACCCGCCGACGACCGCGCGCAGCCGGGCGACGCCGAGGTGATCGAGCAGCGCCGCCTGCGCGCGGACCATGTCGCGGATGGTGATGACCGGGAACGCCATCTCGTACTGCCGCGCGGTCGCCGGATCGACGCTCGTCGGCCCGCTCGACCCCGAACAGCCGCCGAGCACATTGGCGCAGACGATGAAGTGCCGCGCCGGGTCGATCGGCAGCCCGGGCCCGACGAGGCGCGGCCACCAGCCCGGCTTGCCGGTGCGCGGGTCGGGCCCGGCGACATACTGGTTCATCGTCAGCGCGTGGCAGATGAGGACCGCGTTGCCGCCGTCGGGCGCGAGCGTGCCGTAGGTTTCGTACGCGATCTCGACCGCGCCGAGCACCGCCCCCGATTCGAGCCGCAGCGGCCCGAGGGTGACGTGCCGGTCGAGGCCGAAGCGCTGGTCGAAGGCGAGCATCGCGGGTGGGTAAGAGGTGCATCGCGGGAGGGCAAGGCGAAGGCGGCGGCCGGGCTGGCCGAACCGCCGCCGATCCGCCATCACACCGCGGTGATCGAGCAAGGCGAAAGTGTCGTGGTGGCAGACCCGGGGGCGCGGCGCGTCCTCGTGCTCGGCGCGAGCGGCACGATCGGGCGGGCGACGGTTCGCGCGCTCGTCACGCGAGGGGACACGGTCGTGTGCCTCGTCCGGCGCGGCGCGGCGGCGGGGGTCGCGGGCGCGACGGTCCGCTTCGGCGACGTGACCGACGCGGGCTCGGTGGCGCGCGACGGCATCGCGGGCGAGCGGTTCGACGTGGTCGTGTCGTGCCTCGCGTCGCGAACGGGGGTGCTCGCGGACGCGTGGGCGATCGATCACCGGGCGAACCTCGACGCGCTCGCGGCGGCGCAGGCGGCGGACATCGCGCACTTCGTCCTGCTGTCGGCGATCTGCGTGCAGAAGCCGCGCCTCGCCTTCCAGCACGCCAAGCTCGCGTTCGAGGCGGCGCTGATGGCGTCGGACCGGCGCTGGTCGATCGTCCGCCCGACCGCGTATTTCAAGTCGCTGTCGGGGCAGGTCGAGCGGGTCCGCGCCGGCAAGGCGTATCTGATGTTCGGCGACGGGCGGCTGACCGCGTGCAAGCCGATCGGCGACGACGATCTGGGGGCGTTCATCGCCGGGTGCCTCGACGACCCGGCGCGGTGGAACCGGGTGCTGCCGATCGGCGGTACCGGCGACGCGATCACGCCGCTGGCGCAGGGCGAGGCACTGTTTGCGCTGCTCGACACGCCGCCGCGCTACACCCGCGTGCCGGTGGCGCTGCTCGACGCGATCGTCGCGGTGCTCGGCACGCTCGGGCGCGTCGTTCCCGCGCTCGCCGCCAAGGCCGAACTGGCACGGATCGGGCGCTATTATGCGACCGAATCGATGCTCGTGCTCGATCCCGCGACCGGGCGCTACGACGCCGCCGCGACCCCGGCGTTCGGCACGGCGACGCTGGTCGAGCACTACGCCGCGCTGCTGGCCGGCGAGGCGGTCGACGACCGGGGCGAGCACGCGGTGTTCTGACCGGCTTGTCGCGCGGGGGATAACGCGCCAAAGCGCGGGGATGAACGCTCCCGTCGTCAAACCGTGGATCGACGCGATCCACGCCTATGTCCCCGGCAAGGCGAGGATCGGCGGGGTCGCCGTGCCGGTCAAGCTGTCGGCGAACGAGAACCCGCTCGGGCCGTCGCCGAAGGCGATCGCGGCGATGGCGGCGACGGCGGGTGGCGCGCACCGCTATCCCGACCCCGAGTCGGTGGCGCTGCGGACGGCGATCGCCGCGCGGCACGGGCTCGATCCGGGGCGGATCGTTTGCGGCACCGGGTCGGACGAGCTGCTCCAGCTCCTCGCCACCGCCTATTGCGGGGTCGGCGACGAGATCATCCACGACGTCCACGGCTTCTCGCTCTACCCGATCGCCGCGCGCCGGTCGGGGGCCGAGCCGGTCGCCGCCGCCGATCGGGACCTCACCACCGACGTCGATGCCATTCTCGCCGCCTTAACCCCCGCGACACGGCTGGTGTTCGTCGCCAACCCGAACAACCCGACCGGCACGATGATCGGCCGCGCCGAGGTCCACCGCCTCCACGCCGGCCTGCGTCCCGACATCCTGCTCGTTCTCGACGGGGCGTACGCCGAATACGTCGACGACCCCGAGTACGAGGACGGCTTCGCCATGGCGCGCGACCTGCCGAACGTCGTCACGACGCGGACCTTCTCGAAGATCCATGGCCTCGCCGCCGAACGGATCGGCTGGGCGTACGGGCCGCAGGCGGTGATCGACGTCCTCAATAAGGTCCGCGCGCCGTTCAACGTGCCGACCGCCGGCGGCACGGGAGCGGTCGCGGCGATCGGCGATACCGACTGGGTCGAGGCGAGCCGGTCGCACAACACGCGGTGGCGCGGCTGGCTCGCCGGCGAGATCGCTGCGCTGGGCAACGCCGGCCTGCGGGCGGTGCCGTCGTGGGCGAACTTCGTGCTGGTCACCTTCCCGTCCGAGGGGCCGATCACCGCGGCGGCGGCAAATGAGGCGCTGATGGCCGACGGCATCCTCGTTCGCGGACTCGCCGGACAGGGGCTGCCGCACGCGCTGCGGATCACCATCGGCACCGAGGCCGAGACCCGCGCGGTCGCCGCGAGCCTGCGGGCGTTCGTCAAGGCGGCGGCTTGACCCCCCTCCCCTTCAGGGGAGCGGTCGGGGGTGGGGCGGTCACCACAATCGATCCGCTTGCGGCGGCCCGACCCCCGGGCCGCGCTCCGCGCGTCTCTCGCCCCTCCCCCGAAGGGGAGGGGTAGCAATGCTCCCCTTCGCCCGCGTCGCGATCGTCGGCATGGGGCTGATCGGCTCGTCGCTCGCCCGCGCGATCCGCGCCCGGATGCCGACGGTCCACCTCAGCGTCACCGACGCCGACGCGGGCGTCCGGGCGCGCGTGCTCGACCTCGACCTCGCCGACGATGTCGCCGATTCGCCGGGTGCGGCGGTGATCGACGCCGACCTCGTCATTCTGTGCGTACCGGTCGGGGCGATGGCGGTGGTCGCGCGCGGCATGGCCGCCGACCTGCCGCCGGGCTGTGTCGTGTCCGACGTCGGATCGGTCAAGGGACAGGTGCTGGCCGACCTCAGCGCCGCGCTGCCCGGCGTCGCGATCGTCCCCGCGCATCCCGTCGCGGGGACCGAGAAGTCGGGACCCGATGCCGGGTTCGCCAGCTTGTTCGCCGGGCGCTGGTGCATCCTGACCCCCGCCGCCGACGCCGACCGCCACGCGATCGCGCGGGTGGCGGAGTTCTGGACCCGGCTCGGCGCGACGGTCGAATCGATGGACGCCGCGCACCACGACCTCGTCCTTGCCGTCACCAGCCACCTGCCGCACCTGATCGCCTATTCGATCGTCGGCACCGCGAGCGATATGGAGGCCGTAACCCGGTCCGAAGTCATCAAATTTTCGGCCGGGGGGTTCCGCGACTTCACCCGGATCGCGGCGTCGGACCCGGTGATGTGGCGCGACGTCTTCCTGTCGAACAAGGACGCGGTGTTGGACGTCCTCCAGCGCTTCACCGAGGACCTGACCGCGCTCCAGCGAGCGATCCGCTGGGGCGACGGCGACGCGCTCGAGGCGCTGTTCACCCGCACCCGCGACGTCCGCCGGACGATCGTCGACGCGGGGCAGGACACCGACGACGCCGACTTCGGGCGGCGACACGAGTAGCGAGGCGCGTCCTCACGGTGCCCGTTATTGGTCGATCACTGTTAACCAACACCCGGTCGGAACTTCACAACCTGCGCACGAAAGGGGCCTGAAAATTGGCTCGAACGAGCCGATCTAGCACAATCCACCTGCGGCGTTATCCATCACCGTAGGACTTGAGCCGACCGGAGCGAGTCGCTACATCGTGGCCTCGATGGGCGGTCGCTGGGACCGCCTTTTTGCGTTGAGGGCAACGCCGTCATGACCATCGCCGCCGCGACCAAGCCAAGCTCGATCAATCCCGTGATGCCGGTCTACGGTCGCTGCGAAGTCGAGCCGGTGCGCGGCGAGGGCGCGTATCTGTTCGACGCCGCCGGCAACCGCTGGCTCGATTTCGCCGCCGGCATCGCGGTCAATTCGCTCGGCCACGGCCACCCGCATCTGACCAAGACGATCCAGGATCAGGCGGCGACGCTGATGCACGTGTCAAACCTGTACAAGGTTCCGGGCCAGCAGGCGGTGGCGCAGCGGCTCGTCGACCTGACGTTCGCCGACACGATGTTCTTTACCAATTCGGGCGCGGAGGCGTTCGAGTGCGCGGTCAAGACCGCGCGGCGCTGCCAGTTCGTCCTCGGCCATCCGGAGAAATTCCGCATCGTCACCTTTTCGAACGCGTTCCACGGGCGGACGATGACCGGGATCGCCGCGACCGATTCGGACAAGATGCGCGGCGGGTTCGAGCCGCTTCCCGACTGGTTCACCGTGTTGCCGTTCGACGACGCCGCGGCAGTCCGTGAATTCATGGCCGGGCCGCTTGGCGAACAGGTCGGCGGCTTCATGGTCGAGCCGATCCAGGGCGAGGGCGGGGTCCGCGTCGCCTCGGTCGCGTTCCTGCAAGGGTTGCGCGACCTCGCCGACGACCACGGCGCGCTGCTGATCTTCGACGAGGTCCAGTGCGGCGTCGCACGCACCGGGCAGCTGTTCGCCTACCAGCATTTCGGTGTGACGCCCGACATCATGGCGATCGCCAAGGGGATCGGCGGCGGCTTTCCGGTCGGCGCGTGCCTCGCGACCGAATACGCGGCGCAGGGCATGGTCGTCGGCACCCACGGCTCGACCTATGGCGGCAACCCGCTGGCGATGGCGGCGTGCGGCGCGGTGCTCGACGTCGTCGCGACGCCCGAGTTTCTCGAAAACGTCCGCCGCATGGGCGACCGGCTGCGGCAGGCGATCGAGCAGATGATCCCCAACCACGACGAGTTGTTCGAGAGCGTCCGCGGTGTCGGGCTGATGCTCGGCATCAAGCTCAAGTCCGACAGCCGCGCGTTCGTCAACTTCGCGCGGAGCTACGGCGTGCTGACCGTCGCCGCCGCCGACAACGTCGTCCGCGTCCTGCCGCCGCTGATCATCGACGAGAGCCACATCCGCGAATTCGTCGAGCGGCTGAGCGACGCCGCGCGGGATTATGCTCCGGCGAAGGCGGCGTGAGGGTGCGTCTCGTTCAACCCGTGACCGTCATTTCCGCGCAAGCGGGAACCCATCTCCGGCGGTTGGAGATGGGTGCCCGCTTGCGCGGGAATGACGACTCGGTTGTTGAGTTGGACGCCCGCTAGATGCCGCACTTCATCGACCTCGCCGCCGCCGGCAAGGCGGGGTTGCGCACGATCCTCGACGAGGCGCACCGGCGCAAGGCGGCGCGCGCCGGGCTGCCGAAGGGCGCGCCCGACGCCGACGCGCCGCTTGCCGGCCACGTCCTCGCGACGATCTTCGAAAAGCCGTCGACGCGGACGCGTTTCTCGTTCGATGTCGGCATGCGCCAGCTCGGCGGCTCGACGATCGTCGTCGGCGCGGCCGACATGCAGCTCGGGCGCGGCGAGACCGTCGCCGACACCGCGCGCGTCCTGTCGCGGATGGTCGACGCGGTCGTCCTGCGCTGCGCCGGCCATGCGACGATCGAGGATCTGGGCGACGCCGCGAGCGTCCCCGTCATCAACGGCCTGACCGACCTGACCCACCCGTGCCAGGCGATGGCCGACATGATGACGGTCGAGGAACGCCTCGGGCGCCCGGTCGACGACACCTGCTGGGCGTGGGTCGGCGACGGCAACAACATGGCGCATTCGCTGATCGAGGCGGCGAGCGTGATGGGCTTCGAACTTCGCCTCGGCGTGCCGCACGGCTACGACCCCGACCAGGCGGTCGTCGCGATGGCCGAGGCGCGCGGCGGCAACATCGACGTGTTCCACAATGCGCTGAAGGCGGTCGAAGGGGTCGACGTCGTCGTCACCGACACGTGGGTGTCGATGGGGCAGGCGACCGACAAGGCGAAGATGGCGGCGATGGCCCCGTTCCAGGTCACGCCTGCGCTGATGGCGGCGGCGAGCGCGCACGCGATCTTCCTCCACTGCCTCCCGGTCCACCGCGGCGAGGAAGTCACCGCCGACGTCATCGACGGGCCGCAGTCGGTCGTGTGGGACGAGGCGGAGAACCGGCTTCACGTCCAGAAGGCGATCCTGCTGTGGTGCCTCGGAAAACTGGGGTAAGCCCCTGCTTTTTTCCCACCATCGTCCGTCATCCCCGCGAAAGCGGGGATCCATCTCCGGCGGTTGGAGATGGGTCCCCGCGTTCACGGGGATGACGAAGCCATTGGTTTGAATATGACCCTCGACACCCTCGCCCCCGTCGCCGACCGCGTCCTCGGCTTCTCGGTCGGGCTCCGCAACGTTCGCGGCCGCGTCGTGCGGCTCGATGCGGCGCTCAACGCTGTCCTTGCGGCGCACGACTATCCGGCGCCGCTGGCGACGGTGCTCGGCGAGGCGCTGGTGCTGACCGCGCTCCTCGGCGCGACGTTGCGCGAGGACGAGGGACAGCTAACGCTCCAAGCCCAGAGCAAGGGCGGCCCGGTCGACCTGCTGGTGTGCGACTACCGCGCTGGCGCGGTGCGCGGGTATCTGCGCCACGACGGCAGCGACGTCGCGCCCGGGCTCGACCTGCACAGCCTGTTCGGCGAGGGGCACCTCGCGATCACCCTCGACCCGACGGCGGCGGCCGAACGCTATCAGGGGATCGTCCCGCTCGAAGGCGCGTCGCTCGCCGAGGCGGCCGAGGGCTATTTCGCCAATTCGGAGCAGCTGCCGACGCTGATCCGCCTCGCCGTGCGCTGGGACGAGGCGACCGGCTGGGTCGGCGGCGGGCTGCTCGTCCAGCACCTTGCCCGCAGCGAGATCGGCGGCGAACGCCTGCTGGTCGCCGACATGAACCCCGACTGGCAACACGTCCTCGCGCTCGCCTCGACGATGTCCGACGCCGAACTGACCGACCTGTCGCTGTCGGAGGAAACGCTGATCTGGCGGTTGTTCCACGACGAGAAGGTGCGTGTCGCACCCGGCCCGGTGCCGACGCGCGGCTGCCGCTGCACGCTCGCGCACATCAGGGACGTGCTGGGGCAATTCCCCGCCGCCGAGCGCGCCGACATGGCGGGCGACGACGGGCTGATCAAGGTCGACTGCGCGTTCTGCGCGCGGGTGTTCGCGGTGGAGGTGTGAGCCGCCTTGCCGTCGTCCTCCTGTCCGGCGGACTTGATTCGACGACCGTCGCGGCGATCGCGCGCGAGCAAGGGTTTCGCATCCTCGCGCTGACGATCGACTACAACCAGCGGCATCGGATCGAGCTCGAGCACGCGGCGCGGGTCGCGGCGGCGGTGGGGGTCGAGCGGCACATCGTCCTGCCGCTCGACCTGCGCGGCTTCGGCGGGTCGGCGCTGACGGCGGATATCGACGTGCCGAAATCGGGCGTCGAGCCGGGGATTCCGGTGACGTATGTGCCCGCGCGCAATACGATCTTCCTGTCGGTCGCGCTCGGCTGGGCCGAAGCGGCGGGGGCGACCGACCTGTTCATCGGGGTCAACGCGCTCGACTATTCGGGCTACCCCGACTGCCGCCCGGCGTTCATCGCCGCGTTCGAGGCGATGGCGAACGTCGCGACCAAGGACGGCGGCTTCACCGTCCACACCCCGCTCAGCGCGATGACCAAGGCCGACATCGTCCGCGAAGGCGGCCTGCTCGGCGTCGATTTCGGCATGACGTGGAGCTGCTACGACCCGACCCCCGAGGGCCGTCCGTGCGGGGTCTGCGATTCGTGCCGCCTGCGCGCGAAGGGGTTCGCGGAGGCGGGGGTCCCGGACCCGGCGCTCTTATGATCCTCCCCGCTCGCGGGGAGGGGGACCATCGCTCTCGCGATGGTGGAGGGGCGGTCGAGCGGGCTCAGGCTCT
>JBBSFF010000074.1:0-8260 GCA_038238995.1 Sphingomonadales bacterium | reverse complement strand
CGTCGAGGTTGCGCAGCGCTTCCTCGCCGACGTTCGGGATATCGCGCGTGATGTCCTCGGGCCCGAGCTTGGTGTCGCGGGCCATGACCTCGAACTCCTCGATGTGGATCGAGGTGAACACGTCTTCCTTGACGATCTTCTCGTTGATGAGGATCGAGTCCTCGTAGTTGTAGCCGGTCCACGGCATGAACGCGACGAGGGCGTTGCGACCCAGCGCCAGCTCACCCAATTCGGTCGACGGCCCGTCGGCGATGATGTCGCCCTTGGTGACGAGGTCGCCGACAGTCACCAGCGGGCGCTGGTTGATGCATGTCGACTGGTTCGACCGCTGAAACTTCATCAGCGTGTAGATGTCGACGCCCGACTTGCCCGCCGCGACGTCCTCGGTCGCCCGGATGACAATACGCGTCGCATCGACCTGATCGATGATGCCCGTCCGGCGCGCCGCAATCGCGGCCCCCGAATCGCGCGCGACGGTGCCTTCCATGCCGGTGCCGACGAAGGGCGCCTCGGCCTTGACCAGCGGCACCGCCTGGCGCTGCATGTTCGAGCCCATCAGCGCGCGGTTGGCGTCGTCGTTCTCGAGGAACGGGATCAGCGACGCGGCGACCGACACCAGTTGCTTGGGACTGACGTCCATCAGCGTGATCTGGTTCTTCGGCGCCATCAGGAACTCGCCCGCCTCGCGCGAAGAGATCAAATCCTCGGTGAAGGTGCCGTCGGCGTTGGTGCTGGCGTTGGCCTGCGCGATCGTGTGCTTGGCCTCCTCCATCGCCGACAGATAGACGACATCGTCGGTCAGCTTGTGGTCGACGACCTTGCGGTACGGCGTTTCTATGAAGCCGTATTTGTTGACCCGGCTGAACGTCGCGAGGCTGTTGATCAGCCCGATGTTCGGCCCTTCGGGGGTCTCGATCGGGCAGATGCGGCCGTAGTGCGTCGGGTGGACGTCGCGGACTTCGAAGCCAGCCCTCTCACGGGTAAGCCCGCCCGGCCCGAGCGCCGAGACGCGACGCTTGTGCGTCACTTCGGACAGCGGGTTGGTTTGGTCCATGAACTGGCTGAGCTGCGACGAGCCGAAGAACTCGCGCACCGCCGCCACCGCCGGCTTGGCGTTGATCAGGTCGTTGGGCATGACGGTGTCGATGTCGACCGACGACATCCGCTCCTTGACCGCGCGCTCCATGCGCAGCAGGCCCACGCGATACTGGTTCTCGAGCAGTTCGCCGACCGAGCGCACCCGGCGGTTGCCGAGGTTGTCGATGTCGTCGATCTCGCCCTTGCCGTCCTTCAGTCCGACGAGCGTCTTGACGACTTCGAGGATGTCCTCGCGGCGGAGCACGGTCATGTCGTCGGGGACGTCGAGCGCCATCCGCATGTTCATCTTGACCCGGCCGACGGCGCTGAGGTCGTAACGATCGGGGTCGAAGAACAGGCCGTAGAACATGCTCTCGGCGGTCTCGCGCGTCGGCGGCTCGCCGGGGCGCATGACGCGGTAAATTTCGCTCAGCGCATGGTCGCGCTCCTCGACCTTGTCGGCCATCAGCGTGTTGCGGATCCACGGCCCGACGTTGACGTGGTCGATGTCGAGCAGTTCGATCGTCGCCTGCCCCGACTGGTCGATCTTGGCGAGGTTCTCGGCGGTGAGTTCGTCACCCGCCTCGATGTAGATCTCGCCGGTCTTGTCGTTGATCAGGTCGAACGCCGAATAGCGCCCGAAAATTTCCTCGGTCGGGATCAGCAGCGACTTGAGACCGTCGGTCTGCGCCTTGCGCGCGAGGCGCGGCGTGATCTTGGTCCCGAGCGGGAAGGCGACTTCGCCGGTCTCTGCGTTGACGACATCGAAGCTCGGCTTGGTCCCGCGCCACTGCTCGCTCTCGAACGGCACGACCCAGCCGCCCTGCCCGCGCACCCACGTGACGCGGCCATAGAATTCGTTGAGGATTTCCTCGCTGTTGTAATTGAGCGCGTACAGCAGCGACGTCACCGGCAGCTTGCGCTTGCGGTCGATGCGGACGTTGACGATGTCCTTCGCGTCGAACTCGAAGTCGAGCCAGCTGCCGCGATACGGGATGACCCGCGCGGCGAAAAGGAACTTGCCGCTCGCGTGCGTCTTGCCGCGATCATGGTCGAAGAACACGCCGGGTGAGCGGTGCATCTGGCTGACGATGACGCGCTCGGTGCCGTTAATGATGAAGGTGCCGTTGCCCGTCATCAGGGGCATGTCGCCCATGTAGACGTCCTGCTCCTTGATATCGAGCACCGACCGCGCCTCGGTGTCGGCGTCGACCTCGAACACGATCAGGCGGAGCGTGACGCGCATCGGCGCGGCGTAGGTCATGCCGCGCTGGCGGCATTCATCGGTATCGTACTTCGGATCTTCGAGTTCGTAATGGACGAAGTCAAGTTCGGCGGTCCCGGCGAAATCGCGGATCGGAAACACCGACCGCAGCGTCTTCTCGAGCCCCGAGACATAATTGTCGGCGGGGCGCGAGCGGAGGAAATGTTCGTACGATTCGCGCTGAACCTCGATCAGGTTCGGCATCTGGACGACTTCGTGGATCTTGCCGAAGGTCTTGCGGACGCGCTTGCGCGTCGTGAAGCTGGTCCCGGCGTTGGCGGGGGTCGCGGGAGGAACTGCCTGGGTCGCCATATCCGTCCTTTTTGTCGCACGCCGGACTCACGCCCAACGCCAAAAAGTGCGCGTTCCCGGCTGGGAACCGCACAGTCAGCCTCGTTTATCCTGCCGCTGTTCCCTATTCTCGACGCATCCGTGAGCAAAGCGGACTGTCACCCGGGAGCGGGGAAGGTGGTCGACGCCCCGTTTGGACGCCCACCGGAATTTCGTTGAACAGGCGATATAGGGCGCTGCAGAAGATTGCGAAAGGCCTAAATATCACCTCGTCCGAAAACGCGCTTCGAGCCAGGTGCCGATGCCGAGCGCGGCGAGCACCGGATACGCCCAAAATGCCTCGGCGGTCATATAAGCCTTCGGCCAAATCGAGACGTCGACGAAGCGCGCCAGATGCGTCAGCGTACCGACGATCTGAAATCCTGCCGCCCACATCGGCCAGAACCGGTCGCTGACCAGCGAAAGCCCGATCAAGAAGGCCAGCAGTGCCGAATCGACCACGAGCACGCCGACCTCAGGGACGGCGAACGCTCCTGCTTCGACCAAGGGCGACGAAAACGCCGCCGCGAGTAACGCGGCGGCGGTGATCCGTTCGTCGAACCGGCCCTTCCACAGCGCGGCACCGGACCCGGTAAAGAGCACGATCGTAAAGAGGATCTGGATCATCGCAGGGTGCAGCCGGGTCCAGGGGTTTATTCGGCCGCCGCCCCGACGCTGCGCAGACGCCGACGATCGAGCGACAATTCGAACGGCTTGACGTAGCTGCCGAACATGACCGCGCCGAGTCCCATTTCCTGTTGCGCGACGGTGAGCGCCTTGTGCGTCGCGACGATGCTGCCGCGTGCCCGGACGAGGTCGGCGCAGGTCTGCGACGCCTGAAGCAGCGCGTCCTGGCCAACGAGTGCCGACAGTCCGGCAGACGACCGGACCGACGGCATCAAGCCGGTCAGTGCGGCGGTGGCGGCGATCGCCGCATCAATCGCGGCTTCGGCGGTGAACAGTTGATCGGCGACGTTTTGAGCGATCTGGCGGCGTTCTTTGAGCATGGCATGGCCTTTCGGTCGCGCACACGGCGCGGGGTTGCAGGATGATTTCGGGCGGCGCCCGGACGGATTCAGAGCAGCTTTTTTAACGCTTCGAGCGCAGCGAGGACCGCCCCGAAACCAAGGGCCGAACCGATCGCAATGAGCGCGATCCACGCCAGTCGCATCCCGGGGGTTAGACGGTTACGGTCGCCCCAGGGCAGCACGTTGGCGAGGGACGCCGGACCGTTGCGTCCCTCGCCAGGCCGTGATCCCGCCGGACGGGGAGGGCCGCCGGCGAAATATTCGGCCTCCGGTCGGGGCCACGTATCGGAGTGCTGCTGAGCATGATCGTCGCTCGCTTCCTCGACCGGAAGCTCAACCTCTCTCGCCGCAGGGGCGCCGACAAGCTCCGGTCGCTGGTATATCAACGGCTGATACAGTCCATCGCTTGAACCGAGGAGCCGCGCGGCGTCGAGCCGGCTGGCGACGCCGAGCGTTCGCATCGCGGTTCGCAGCCGCATGTCGACGGTATGCGGGGAAATATCGAGCTGGCGAGCGATGTCCTTCGACGTCATATGGCGCAAAACGAGCCGCAGGCAGTCGCGCTGTCCGGCAGTGAGGCGATCGACCGACGCGCTCATCGCCGCGCGTCCGGAGGAACGGCGTGCTCGCGCCTCGCCGAATCCTCGCGGGCACGCCCGCCTGCCGCCGAATCGTCGCGAAAATACGAAGTGGTTGCAGTCGTCACGATGGTCGCCCCCCGGCAACCCTGCCTCGTCGCCGCAGTTCGTCATAGCGCAACAGGTATTAAGGCGGTGCAAACAAAACAAAACGGGGCGGCCCTTTCGCAAGGGCCACCCCGTGGCGCATCGTCCGATGATCGAACGATTTACTTGAGCTCGACGGTCCCGCCGGCGGCTTCGATCTGCGCCTTGATCTTCTCGGCCTCGGCCTTGTTGACGCCTTCCTTGATCGCCTTCGGCGCGCTTTCGACCAGCGTCTTGGCTTCGGTCAGCCCGAGACCCGTCAGTGCGCGAACTTCCTTGATGACGTTGATCTTCTTGCCGCCGTCGCCGGTCAGGATGACGTCGAATTCGGTCTTCTCCTCGACGACGGCAGTCGGGCCGGCAGCTGCGGCGGGGCCGGCGGCGACGGCAGCGGCGGCCGAAACGCCCCACTTCTCTTCGAGCATCTTGGCGAGGTCGGCGGCTTCGAGCACGGTCAGGGTGCTGAGTTCGTCGACGATCTTCTGTAGGTCAGCCATTGTGATTCTCCATGAATTTTATTGAAACGAAGGTTATGCGGCGTCCTGAAGGTCGCCGTCGCGGTTTGCATAGGCACCGAACACCCGGGCGAGCTTGCCCGCCGGCGCGTTGACCAGCTGCGCGAGCTTGGTCGCAGGGGCCTGAACGAGCCCCACGATCCGTGCCCGCAGCTCGTCGAGCGACGGCAGCGACGCGAGCGCCTTGACGCCGTCGACGCTGAGCACGGTGGTTCCCATCGCGCCGCCCACCAGTTCGAACTTGTCGTTCGTCTTGGCGAAATCGACCGCGACCTTCGCCGCCGCGACCGGATCGGTCGACGTCGCGAAGCCCACCGGGCCGGTCAGCATCTCCCCGATCGGCTGATAGGGCGTACCCTCCAGCGCGATCCGGGCGAGCCGGTTCTTGGTAACCTTGAAGGTGGCACCCGCCGCCCGCATCTTCGTCCGCAAGTCGGTGACCTGGGCCACCGTCAAACCATGGTTGCGCGCGATGACGACAACCGAAGTCTCGGACAAAGTCTTGGCGAGGTTGGATACCTGCTCGGATTTCTGAGCGCGATCCATGCTCTCTCCTTAGCCAATGGTGCGCCGGACCATTCCGACGCACGGTTGAGCCTAAGGATGGCCTTTCGGGGGCCATCCTTTGGCCCGCCCGAGGGGTCGTCATCCGCCACGAATGGCAGACCCGAATCACACCATCGCACGGCGCAGTCCGGAAAACTCTCCCCGTCTCATGTCGGCCCTTTTGGGCTTAAGTCCTTGCGGACACCGACAATCTCGGACGGTAATCGAGGGGCCTTACCCTCAAAACGCTTGGCCGTCATCCCCTCGAGCGCGGACCCATCTCAGGCGGCAGGAGACGGGTTCCCGGTTTCGCGGGAATGACGAACTTCAATGCTAGGCGATGCCATGCCCGGGAACGGTCGTCGTGTCGACCTTGACGCCCGGACCCATTGACGAACTGAGCGCGACCTTCTGCAGGTACTTGCCCTTGGCGCCCGACGGCTTGGCCCGCGTGACCGCATCCATCAGCGCATCGAAGTTGGCGCGCAGGTCTTCGGCCGGGAAGCTCGCCTTGCCGAGCATGCCGTGGATGATTCCGGCCTTCTCGACGCGGTATTCGACCTGGCCGCCCTTGGCCGCTTCGACCGCAGCGGCGACGTTCATCGTCACCGTGCCGAGCTTCGGGTTCGGCATCAGCCCCTTCGGGCCGAGCACCTTACCGAGCCGCCCGACCAGACCCATCATGTCAGGTGTCGCGATGCAGCGATCGAAGTCGATCTTGCCCGACGTCACGATCTCGAGCAGGTCCTCGGCTCCGACGACATCGGCCCCCGCCTTGGTCGCTTCGTCGGCCTTGGCGCCGCGCGCGAACACCGCGACGCGCACCGTTTTGCCGGTCCCCTTGGGCAGGGTGACGACGCCGCGGACCATCTGGTCGGCGTGGCGTGGATCGACGTTCAGCGCGATCGCAACCTCGATCGTCTCGTCGAATTTCGCGGTGGCGTTCGCCTTTACGATGCCGAGCGCGGTATCGAGCGGATATAGCTTCTCGCGGTCGATCGTCGAGGCCTGCGCCTTCTGCTTCTTCGTTGCGGCCATGATCTTAACCCCCCACCACGTCGAGACCCATCGAGCGCGCGCTGCCCTCGATCGTCTTCATCGCCATCTCGATCGAATTGGCATTGAGGTCGGCCATCTTCGTCTCGGCGATCGCGCGGATCTGCGCCGACGTGATCTTGCCCGCCGATGCGCCCTTGCCCGGCGTCGTCGCACCCGCCTTGAGCCCGGCCGCCTGCTTGATCAGGAACGACGCCGGCGGCGTCTTGGTCATGAACGTGAAGCTGCGATCGGCGAACACGGTGATCACCGTCGGGATCGGCGTGCCCTTCTCGAGCTCGGAGGTCTTGGCGTTGAACGCCTTGCAGAACTCCATGATGTTTACGCCGCGCTGGCCGAGCGCCGGCCCGATCGGTGGCGAGGGCGTCGCGCTGCCGGCCTTGACCTGCAGCTTGATGTAACCGGTAATCTTCTTCGCCACGGCGATCTCCTAAATGTGGTCCATGCGGCAGGGTCGCTGCCTCCCACAGTCTGCGTTGAAACTTGGCTTACTTGGGCTTCTCGACCTGCTCGAAGGCGAGTTCGACCGGGGTCGCGCGGCCGAAGATCGACACCGACACCTTGACGCGGCCGTGGTCGAAATCGAGTTCCTCGACGAGGCCGTTGAACGACGCGAACGGCCCGTCGAGCACCTTGACCTGGTCGCCGATCTCGTAATTGACCTTGAGCTTCGGCTTGGCGGTCGAGACGAGTTCCTCGGCCTTCGTATTCAAGATGCGCGCGGCCTCGGCTTCGGTGATCGGCTGCGGCTTGTTCTGCTGGCCGAGGAAGCCGGTGACCTTCGGCGTGTTTTTGACGAGGTGATAGATGTCGTCGTTCATCGCCATCTTCGCCAGGACGTAGCCGGGGAAGAACTTGCGGTCCGACGTCACCTTCTTGCCGCGACGGACCTCGGTGACCTTCTCGACCGGAACTTCGACCGATTCGATGAACGCATCGAGGCCCTTGCGCGCCGCCTCGGTGACGATCGCGTCGCGGACCTTGTTCTCGAAACCCGAGTAGGCGTGGATGATGTACCAGCGCGACGACATCAGACAGCGAAGCTCAACAGGAGCTTGACGACGCGCCCGAGAACCTGGTCGACGCCGAGGAAGAACAGCGACAGCACTGTCGTCATGATCAGCACCATGATCGTCGTCGTGATCGTCTCGCGGCGCGTGGGCCACGCGATCTTCGACGTCTCGACCTGCACCTGTCGCACGAATTCGGCTGGGGAAGTCTTGGCCATCGGAACCGTCTAGCGCCTTTTCACAAACAACAACGACCAGCCGAAAATCCCATATTCGGGAGTTCGCGGCTGGCGAAAACTACCGCCCCGGCTGGCAGGAGTGGAGGGGCTCGAACCCCCGGCCCTCGGTTTTGGAGACCGATGCTCTACCAACTGAGCTACACTCCTGCGAGTGCCGAGAGGCGGGCATATACGGAAGGGGCGCCGCGGCGGCAAGGGGCATTGTCGCCCCCACAAATCGGCGAACCGGACAGGCGATTTCGGGTCGGACGTTGCTGAACTTGACACACTGTCGAACCAAAACGTCGACCCTGCACCGCGCGCGCGACGGGTTGGACGACGATTCGAGGGGTGGAATGACCTCATCGCGACGAGCATAGCCACGACCGCCGGATGTCGGACAGCGCAAAATCTCGTCCGCCGGAAGGGCCGGCGCGCCGCGGCGTTGACAGCATCGACCGCTTTCGCCACTACCCCGCGCTCCGTGCCGT
>JBBSFF010000073.1:0-8382 GCA_038238995.1 Sphingomonadales bacterium | reverse complement strand
GGGCGCGCGCGACGGTCGCGCCATGGTCGGCCATCGCGCGTTCGAGACCCGCGAGCCAGACCGGGTCGGCGGGCGCGTCGCCGGTCAGCAGCCGCGTCCGCGCGCGCATCGCCGCGTCATAGCGCGTCACCTCGCCGCCGTGGCCTGGGTCGAGCGCGAGCACCAGACGGTCGAGGAAGCGCCGCCGCGCGCTCGCCGTATCGACGAACAGCCGGTCCATCGCCGGGGTCAGCCACAGCACGCCGAGCCATTCGCCGAGCCGGGCGATCGGCGCGGGCGCGCCATTGATCCGCACCACCCGCCGGTCGGGGGCGGCGGCATCGGTGCCGGTACCAATCTGAACCGCGCCGCCCGGGGCCGCGACCTCGGCGGCGACGGTCCAGCCGCCCGAGCCGTCGGAGCGCGCCGCGTCGGACAGCGCCACCCCGCGCAAGCCGCGCCCCGGTGACAGCAACGACACCGCGTCGAGCAGGTTGGTCTTGCCCTGCCCGTTGTCGCCGGTGATGACGATCGCGCGGGCATCGAGCGCGAGATCGGCGGCGGCGTACGACCGGAAGTCGGTCAGCGTCAGGCGGGCGATCGTCGACATGCTCCGCTCTAGCCTGGACTCGCGCCTGCCGAAACCGCAGCGCGGCTCAGTCGGCGGCAAAGATCTCGGCGAAGGTCAGCTCGACGACGGGACTGCGCAGCGTCAGCCCCGAGCCAGTGGGCAGATGCTCGTGCTGCCACTTCTCCGGACCGACACGGTCGTGCCGTTCGATTCGCTGGCGCTCGGGATCGATCAGGACGATTGACTCGACGGTTGCGATTTCCTTGTAGACCAGCACCTTATACCCGCGGTCGTCGTTTGCCGTGCCCGGCGACAGAACCTCAAAAACGATCACAGGACGGGTAAGCGTCAGCTTGTCGCGACGGTCGGCATCGAGATCGCGCGGATCGCAGTAGATCGCGACGTAGGGATAAAGAACCCCGGTGGTATCGATCCGCAGGCCAGTATCGGAATTGAATGGCCGACAGCCGGAGCCACGCAGCCGGGCGTGCAATGCGGCGTAGATGTTGCCGCCGACCTCGCCGTGACGCACGGTCCCGCCCGTCATCATCACCGCTTCGCCGTCGATCAGCTCGTATTTTACCGCGCCGGAGTAGTCGGCGAAGAACTGCTCGATACTCAGCTTCCGTCGCGATCGTGCCAGCATTGCTGCCTCCTCCGGATCAGGATAGCGCGCGACGCGCCTCGATGCCAGCCGCCACCGCCCATCCCCGCGCAGTCCGCGGCAGCGTCGCCATGAACGCCGCCGCACTCGCCCGCGTCGCCACCTGCCGCTCATGACCGAGCCGGTCCCAGCCATCGTACATCCGCCACAGCCGCGAATTGCCCTTGAGCAGCTCGCGGTGGCGCGCGAGGAAATCCCAATATAGCGCGTTGAACGGGCACGCGTCGGGGCCGGTCTTTTGCTTCACGTCGTAGCGGCAGCGTCCGCAGTGATCGCTCATCCGGTCGATGTACGCCCCGCCGCCGGCGTACGGCTTCGACCCGAGCAGCCCGCCGTCGGCGAACTGGCTCATGCCGTGGACGTTGGGCAGCTCGACCCATTCATAGGCATCGGCGTAGACGACGAGGAACCATTCCTCGATCTGCGCGGGTTCGACCCCGATCAGCATCGCGAAATTGCCGAGGACCATCAGCCGCTGGATATGGTGGTTGTATGCGTGTTCGCGGACCTGCGCGACCGACTGGGCGATGCAGCGCAGGTCGGTGTCGCCGGTCCAGAAGAACGCTGGCAAGTCGCGGGTCGCGCCGAGCGCGTTCGTGTCCTTGTATCCCGGCCCGGCGTGCCAGTAGATGCCGCGGACATATTCGCGCCAGCCGATGATCTGGCGGACGAACCCCTCGACTGCGTTGAGCGGCGCGTCGCCGCGGTCGAACGCCGCCGCCGCGGCGTCGACGACCTCGCGCGCGGTCAGCAGCCCGCAGTTGAGATACGGCGACAGGACGGCGTGGTACAGGAACGCCTGCCCCTCGACGATCGCATCCTGATAGTCGCCGAAGCGGGGAAGCCCGACGGCAATAAAATGGTCGAGCGCGATGAGCGCGTCCGCGCGGGTGACGGCGAAGCCGAACGGCTCGAGGTCGCCAAAATGGTCGCCGAAGCGGCGGGCGACGAGGTCGAGCACGTCGCGGGTGACAGCATCGGGCGCGAACACCGGCGGGGCGAGATAGTTGAGTCCGCGCGGCGGCACCTTGCGGTTGTCGGCGTCAAGGTTCCACCGCGCCCCGACCGGCTTGCCGAACGCCATTAGCAGCCCGGTCCGCTTGCGCATCTCGCGGTAGAAATCCTCCATGATCAGCCGCTTCCGCGCACCCGACCATTCGGCGAAGTCGGCGCGGCTGCACAGGAAACGGTCGTCGGGGAGCACGTCGACCGCCACGCCGAAGCGCGCTGCCCAGCCGTCGATCATCGCCGCGACGCGCCACTCGCCGGGCTCGACGACGCGGATCCGGTCGGCGCGATGCCGTTCGATCGCGCGCGCGAGCTCGCCGGTGAAGCTACCGGTGTTGCCGTCGTCGTCGAGCCGGACATAGTCGACCGTCCACCCTGCGGCGCGCAACTCGGCGGCGAAGTGGCGCATCGCCGACAGGATCAGCGCGATCTTTTTCTGGTGATGGCGGACATAGCGTGCCTCGTCGACGACCTCGGCCATCAGCACCACCGCCCCCGTCGGACCGTCGCGCAGGGAAGCAAGGGTCGCGCTGAGCTGGTCGCCGAGAACCGGAATGAGCGTCGTCATCCGCCGCGTGAAGCGGGAAAGGCGCGCGAGGGTCAACGCGGGCGAAGGTCGCGGGCCGTTCGCATCAGTTCAAATCAAAGATATCGGCATTCGCAAGGGTGAGCGACGGCGTTTTCAGCACGAGGTCGATCCCCGCAGCAGGAAGCCGGTGCAGCCAGTTTTCGCCGTCGAGACGCTCGTGTACCTCGATCGTCTTCGCGACGGGATCGATCAGCACAATCGCCTCGACCGTCGGAATCGCCTTGTATTCAAGTACCTTGACCGCGCGGTCTTCAATCCGCGTCGATGGCGAAAGCACCTCGAGAACGATGCTGGGATAGCGGAACGACAGCGTCGTATTTGGATCGAGGTCCAGATCGCGCCGGTCGCAATACACCGCTACATCTGGATAACGCAGTGTCTCGTCTGCAAGTCGAAGACCGGTGTCAGCGTTGAACGGCTCGCACGCCGAACCACGCAAGGCCTGTTGCAGCGCGAAAAATATTCTCCCGCTTGTCCGCGAATGCGCGATCGACCCGCCCGCCATCGCGTACGCCTGCCCGTCGACGAGCTCGAACCGACCTTCGACCCCCTCATACATCTTGAGGAACTGATCGACCGTCATCTTTTGGCTGGACGAACGTGCAAGCATCGGTTTCCTCCTGACCCTATGCTAGCACAGGTAACCGCCCGTTACACCCGCCCCCGCCGCAGCTTCGCGCTCGCCAGCCCGCCCCACGCACGCTCGACCAGCCCAGCGATCTGCTCCGGATCGGCGGCGGCGAGGCGGATGAGGAGGACAGGGTAACCGTCATAGTGCGGCGTCGTGTGGAACACGTCGGGCTGCAATTCGAGCAGCGCCTCGCGCACCCCGTCCTCGACCTTGAGCACGAGATCGCCGTCGTCGCGCAGCCGCGCCAGCAGTTTCCCCGCGACCTTGATCGCGGGCGTCCCGTACGACGTGCCGAGCGCGACCCCGGGCAGCGGCAACGCGATCGCAGCGACGTCGTCGAAGGTCATCGCCGGACCCGCGCGGTCACACCCGCATCGGCATCAAAACGTACAGCGCCTCGCTCGCGTCGTTGACCCGGATCAGTGTCGGGGCGGCGGCATCGGCGAGGTGGACCTCGACGAGGTCGCTGTCGACCTGATCGAGGATGTCGAGCAGGTAGCGGTAGTTGAAGCCGACCTCGAATTCGGGGGCGTTATAGTCGGCGGGGATTTCCTCCGACGCGGTGCCGTTCTCGGGGCTGGTCACCGACAGCGTGACCTTGTCGTGGCCGAGCGCGATCTTCACGGCCCTGGTCTTTTCCGTCGTCGCGATCGCGGCGACGCGGTCGACCCCCTGGCTAAGGCTCTTGCGGTCGATCCGCAACAGCCGATCGTTCGCGGTCGGGATGACCCGGCTATAGTCGGGGAAGGTGCCGTCGATCAGCTTCGAGGTGAGCACCGCGCCCGCTAGCTTGAAGCGGATCTTCGACGCCGACAGCGAGACTTCGACCTCGCCGTCGACCTCGTCGAGCAATTTCCGGATTTCGGCGACGCATTTGCGCGGCACGATGACGTCGGGCATCCCCTTCGCGCCGTCGGGCATGTCGAGTTCGATCCGCGCGAGCCGGTGGCCGTCGGTCGCGACCGCGCGCAATTTCGGTTCGGCCCCGTCGACGACATGGAGGAAGATGCCGTTCAGATAATAGCGCGTCTCCTCGGTCGAGATCGCGAAGCGCGTCCCGTCGATGATCGTCCGCAGCATCGACGCCGGCACGGTGAACACCGTCGGCAGGTCGGTCTCGGCGATCACCGGAAAATCGTCTCGCGGCAGCGTCGCAAGGTTCGACCGGTAGCGATCGGCGGTCACCGTCATCTTGTCGGCGGCGACGGTCAGTTCGACCTGCGCGCCTTCGGGCAGCTTGCGGGCGATGTCGAACAGCGTGTGCGCGCTCACCGTCGTCGCGCCGGGCGAGGTGACGTGCGCGGCGATCGTCTCGACGACCTGCAGGTCGAGGTCAGTCGCCATCAGGCGCAGGCCGCCGTCTTTCGCCTCGATCAGCACGTTCGACAGGATCGGGATCGTGTTGCGCCGCTCGACCACCGATTGGACGTGCGCGAGGCATTTCAAGAGAGTCGCGCGTTCGACCGTCGCCTTCATTAATGTGCCCTTGTGATTGCGGTCCGCCCCGTCTGTACGCGCGACTATAGCGGCTGGCGCGGCATCGGGTAGCGGGAAAGTCGCGGTGCCCGAACCCATCGCGCCGACACCGCGAATTGATGGTTGACGCCGACCCGCACCGACCGCCATTCGCAGTTGCACAAATCGCGCGGCGGGGGGCGGCCAATGCGGCAGGGCGGGATCGGTCAATACGCGCTGATGACGCTCGCCGGATTGCTGCTCCGCGCGCCGCTCGGCGGGTGGTTCACCCACGATTACATCCTGTATCTGCTGCCATGGTATCAGTTCGCGCGCGCGCACGGCTGGAACGCACTCGCGGTAGATTTCACCAACTATTCGCCATTCTTCAGCTACCTGCTGATCGTTGCGACCCGCTTCGACGCGCTCGCGCCGCCGCTGGTCCTGCTGAAAGCGATTTCGTTCGTCTTCGAATTCGCCAACGCGGTGGTCGGCGCGGTGCTCGTCGCCACGTGCGGCGGCGACCGGCGGCGGCAGGTCGCCGCCTTCGGCTGCGTCTTCATCGCGCCGACCGTGCTCTACAACGGCGCGGCATGGGCGCAGACCGACAGTATCTGGACGTTCTTCGTGCTCGTCTCGATCTGGCTGTTTGCGCGGGGACGCAATGGCACGCCCGCGTTCGGGATGGCGTTCGCGGTCAAGGCGCAGGCCCTGTTTCTCGGACCGTTCGTCCTCTGCATGCTCGTCCGCGGCGGCGTCGCACGCGCGGCGTGGCTGGCGGTGGTGCCAGTCGTCTATCTACTCGTCGCAGTCCCGGTGTTTGTCGCCGGGCGCTCGGTTGCCGACGTCGCATTCGTCTACGGGCGGCAGGCGGAGTTCTTTCACTCGCTGTCGATGAACGCCGCGAGCCTGTGGGCGCTCCCGCCGCGCCTGCCGTACACCGCGGGTTCGATCGCCGGGCTCGGCATGGCGGTCGTCGCGGCGCTGTGGCTCGCGCGCGCCATCAAGCTCAGCCCCCGGCGCGACGCGACCTTCGCGCTGCTTGCGGCGGCGGCGTCGCTCCTGCTGATGCCGTTCATCCTGCCAAAGATGCACGACCGCTATTTCTACGCGTTCGAGGTCACCGCGATCGTGCTTGCGTGCGTCGACCGGCGCTACATCGCCTTCGCGGTCATCGCGCAGGTCGACGGCGTCCTGTCGTACCTCGGGTTCGATCAAGGCATCATGCTCGGCATCCGGCTGGCCGCGATCGGCAACGCGGCGATGGTCTATTTCCTGCTCCGCGACGTGGTTCGCGCGCCGGGCACGACCGCGTTCCCCGGTGTCGCCTGGGCAGGCTATGCCGCCGTCATCGGCGCGACCGCGTTGTTCCTGCCGTGGACGATGCACGGCCTGCCAGGGCTGATCTGGAAGGGTGCGTATGCGGCGCTGATCGTCGCGACTGCCGCCGCGGTGCTGTTGCTGTTGCGGCGCAGCCTCGGGACGACGGGCCCGCCCATCGGTACCTGAAGGGAAGGTTGCCATCGGTCGGCAAACCGTGGCAGGCGCTCGACGATAAATCGGGTCCAACGGAGGTGGCGATGAAATCGACGATGCGGATCGTTTTCATGGCCTCGATCGGGCTCGCAGCCTGCAGCACCCATGCCGCCACGGGTACCGCCACCCCCGAAACGCTGCAATCGATGCTCAATTCGGCCCGCAGCGGCGACACTATCACGCTCGCCGCGGGCGATTATCCGCCCATCCACGTCGAAGACAAGAAATGGAGCCCGGCGGTCACGATCGAGGCGCGGGCCGGACGGATGACCCAGGTCGGGTTCAACGGGGTCTCGGGCCTTGTCTGGCACGGCGGCACGTTCGACGGGAAGGATACCCTCCGCACCGCGTGGAGCGCGGGCACCAGCGATCATGTCACCGTCGAGGGGCTCACGCTGACACACTATACGCGCAACGGTATCGTCATCGGCGATAGCAGCGACATGCGCATCGCCAACAACTTGATTTCCGATTCCGGGTCGGACGGGATCGATGTCGCGACCTCGCGGCGGGTCGTCATCGACCATAATGAATGCCGCGCGCCGGCACCGACCGACGGCGCGCACCCCGATTGCATCCAGCTGTGGTCGCGTTCGACCGCGCCGCCGGTCGCCGACGTGACGATCACCAACAACACGATCAGCGGCAACACCCAGGGCATCACGATGTTCAATCATATCCGGAACGGTGTCGACGACGGCGGCTTCGACCGGATTCGCGTCGAGGACAATCACGTCTCGGTCGCGCAGTGGCACGGCATCTCGCTTTACGCCTGCCGGGCCTGCGTCGTTCGACGCAACCGCGTCGACACGATCCCGAACGGTCGCATCCAGGCGTGGATCAAGTTCATCGAGAGCGACGTCGAGGCGTGCGGCAACGTCGTTTCCGCCTACGGCTTGGCCGAGGACAAGCACTGCAAAAACTGATCAGTCGAGCGCGTCGAGGATGTCGCCGACTCGAGCGAAAATCTCGTCGATTTGCGCTTCGTCGACGATGAGCGGGGGCGACAGTGCGACGATGTCGCCGGTGACGCGAACGAGCAGTCCCGAATCAAACGCGCGGTGGAACAATTCCATGGCCCGCGCTCCGGGTGCGCCGTCGCGCGAGGCAAGCTCGATCCCCGCGACGAGGCCGAGGTTGCGGACGTCGATGACGTGGCGCCCTCCGCGGAGCGCGTGCGCGGCGGCGGCGAAGCGCGGGGCGAGCGTAGCCGCGCGCACAAACAGCCCGTCTGCAACATAGAGATCCAGCGTCGCGATGGCCGCCGCACAAGCGAGCGGGTGCGCCGAATAAGTGTAGCCGTGGAACAATTCGATTCCCGCCGGACCTTCGTCGACGAGCGCGCGGTGGACGAAATCGGCGGCGACGACCGCGCCCATCGGCACCGTCGCGTTGGTCAGCCCCTTCGCGCAGGCGACGAGGTCGGGGGTGACGCCGAAATACTCCGCCGCCGTCGCCGCGCCCAGCCGCCCGAAAGCGGTAATGACCTCGTCGAAGATCAGCAGGATGCCGTGGCGGGTGGCGACCTCGCGCAGCCGTTCGAGATAGCCGACCGGCGGGACGAGGACCCCGGTCGAACCGGCGACCGGCTCGACGATCACCGCGGCGATCGTCTCCGTACCGTGAAGCGCGACCATCCGTTCGAGATCGTCGGCCAGGTCGGCTCCGTGCGGCGGCTGGCCGAGGCTGAACGCATTTTTGGGGAGATGCGTGTGGCGGAGATGGTCGACCCCGCCAAGCGAGCCGAACACCCGCCGATTATTTACGATTCCCCCGACCGAAATCCCGCCGAAGCCGACCCCGTGGTACCCGCGCTCGCGCCCGATCAGCCGGGTCCGTGTCCCCTGCCCAACCGCACGTTGATAGGCGAGCGCGATCTTGAGCGCGGTATCGACCGCCTCCGACCCCGAATTGCAGAAGAACACATGGTCGAGGGTTGCTGGAAACAT
>JBBSFF010000072.1:0-8487 GCA_038238995.1 Sphingomonadales bacterium | reverse complement strand
CGTCAGGTTCCGTTCGGGACGCGCTACATTGCTGACTTCGCCTCGCACCGCGCGGGGATCGTCGTCGAGGCCGTTGGGCGGTCGCATGATGCAACTCCGATGGACGATGCGTTGCGAATGCAGTGATTCGAGGCTGAGGGGTACCGGGTGGTTCGGGTGGGCAATGCCGATACCCTCAATCCGGAGGTCGCTGTCGCGCGGTGGCTTGTGGTCGAATTCAGGCTGTGAGTCCGGGGCGAGCGCGGCCCCCACCCCGACCCTTCGCACTCTACCGCGCCAACTGGCGCGGGGGGAGAGGGCGAAAGAAGGGCTGTCCTACAGGCTCCGACTTCGGCTAGGCTGCGGGCTCGACTCGCCGTCCGCCGGGACGGCACCCGCTCTTTCTCATCGCGAGCCCCTTTATTTTCGACCCGGGTCGCCGTGTGCGGGCCGTTGTGCGGCGCGTCGCCAAACCGCGAATTACCATGCGTCGGCGTTAAGTTTGTTAAGTTGTTCATCTTCGCGAACGCCTTAAATCAGCCCCGCCAGCGGCGAGCTCGGGTCGGCGTACCGCCGCCGCCCCATCCGTCCCGCAAGGTACGCAAGCCGTCCCGCCTCGACCGCGAGCTTCATCGCGCGCGCCATCGTCACCGGGTCCTTCGCCTCGGCGATCGCGGTGTTCATCAGCACGCCGTCGCAGCCCAATTCCATCGCGATCGCGGCGTCGGACGCGGTGCCGACCCCGGCGTCGACGAGCACCGGCACCTTCGCGCCCTCGACGATCAGCCGGATCATCACCGGGTTCTGCAGCCCGAGCCCCGAGCCGATCGGCGCGCCCAATGGCATGATCGCGCATGCGCCGAGATCCTCGAGCTTCTTCGCCGCGATCGGGTCGTCGGCGCAGTAGACCATGACGTCGAAGCCCTCGCGGACCAGCGTCGCGGTCGCGGTCAGCGTCTCGGCCATGTCGGGGTAGAGCGTCCGCGCCTCGCCGAGCACCTCGAGCTTGACCAGGCTCCACCCGCCCGCCTCGCGCGCCAGTCGCAGCGTCCGCACCGCGTCGTCGCCGGTGAAGCAGCCCGCGGTGTTGGGCAGGTAGGTCACGACCTTCGGGTCGATGAAGTCGGTCAGCATCGGCTTGCCACGGTCGGTGACGTTGACCCGGCGGACCGCGACAGTGACGATCTCCGCCCCCGACGCGGCGACGGCACGTGCGTTCTCGGCATAGTCCTTGTACTTGCCGGTGCCGACGATCAGCCGCGAGGTGAAGCGCCGTCCGGCGACGGTCCAGCTATCATCGGTGCCGCCGCCGACGAAGTGGACGACCTCGAGCGCGTCGCCGGCCCCCAATGCCTGCGCGGCGAAGGTCGAGCGCGGGACGATGACGCGGTTGCGCTCGACCGCGACCTTCGCCGGATCGAGCGCGAGGTCGGCGAGCAGCGTCGCGATCGTCGTGCCGGGCGCGACGCGGCGCGGGTCGCCGTTCAGGGTGATGTCGATCATGTCGGCGCGCACTCACGTTGCCTCGTCATACCGGCGCAGGCGGGGACCAACTCATAAGCCGTCGGGATTATGGGTCCCCGCTTTCGCGGGGATGACGAAAGGGGTGCGGCTGATATAGTCTGCCGCATGACCGATGCCAGCACCCTCGTCTACGTCCTCAATGGCCCTAACCTCAACCTTCTCGGGTCGCGCGAGCCCGAGGTGTACGGGCACGACACGCTCGACGATATCGCGATGATGCTCGAGGACCGCGCGGCGACGCTCGGGCTGGCGATCGATCTGCGCCAGTCGAACCACGAAGGACATCTGATCGACTGGCTCCACGAGGCGGGGAGCCGGGGGGTGCGCGCGGTTATCCTCAATGCGGGCGCGCTCACACATACCTCGATCGCGTTGCTCGACGCGGTCAAGGCGATCACGGTGCCGGTGATCGAGGTCCATCTGTCTAACCCGCACGCCCGCGAGGCGTTCCGTCATGTCAGTTGCATCAGCGGGGTCTCGCGCGGCGTAATTACCGGGCTGGGACCGCTCGGCTACGTCCTTGCGCTGGACGCCGCCGCGACGTTCTGACAGGAAAGCTTGGGCAATCCGAGGGTAAGCATGACCGATACCGGACCGATGCAGGTCGATACCAAGCTGGTGCGCGAGCTCGCGGAACTGCTCGACGCGACGCAGCTGACCGAGATCGAGGTTCAGGACGGCGACCGCAAGGTTCGCGTCGCGCGGACCGCCGCTCCGGTCGCCGCGGCCGCGCCGGTCTATGCGCCTGCGCCCGCCGCCGCGTTGGCTGCACCCAGTGCGGACGCCGCCCCGGCAGTCGACGATGTTCGCAAACACCCAGGCCTGGTCCGCTCACCGATCGTCGGCACCGCCTATCTGACGCCGGACCCCGCGAGCCCGCCATACGTCACCGTCGGGGCAACGGTGAAGGCCGGGGCTACGCTCCTCATCATCGAAGCAATGAAAGTGATGAACCCGATCACCGCGCCCAAGGCCGGAACCGTGACGCACATCCTGATCGTCAACGAACAGCCGGTCGAATACGACGAGCCGCTGATCGTGATCGAGTAGGCCGGTGTTCAAGAAGATCCTGATCGCCAACCGCGGCGAGATCGCGCTCCGCGTCCACCGCGCCGCGCACGACATGGGCATCAAGACCGTCGCGGTCCATTCGACCGCCGACGCCGACGCGATGCACGTCCGCCTCGCCGACGAATCGATCTGCATCGGGCCGCCGTCGGCGACCGACAGCTATCTCAACATCCCCAACATCATCTCGGCCGCCGAACTCGCGCAGGCCGATGCGATCCATCCGGGCTATGGTTTCCTGAGCGAAAACGCGCGCTTCGCCGATATCGTCGAGGAGCATAACATCGTCTGGATCGGCCCCGCCCCCGACCATATCCGGCAGATGGGCGACAAGGTCGAGGCGAAGCGCACCGCCGCGCGGATCGGCCTGCCGCTCGTCCCGGGCTCCGCCGGAGCGGTCGCCGACGCCGCCGAGGGCATCGCCGTCGCCGACAAGATCGGTTACCCGGTCCTCGTCAAGGCGGCGTCGGGCGGCGGCGGGCGCGGTATGAAAGTCGTCCCCGACGCGGCCTCGCTGGCATCGCTGATGGCGCAGGCGAAGGCCGAGGCGAAAGCGGCGTTCGGCGACGACACGGTCTATATCGAGAAATACCTGAGCGAGCCCCGCCATATCGAATTCCAGGTGTTCGGCGACGGGCTCGGCGGCGCGATCCACCTCGGCGAGCGCGACTGCTCGCTTCAGCGGCGGCACCAGAAGATGCTCGAGGAGGCTCCCTCCCCCGCCCTGTCCCCAGCGCAGCGCGCCGAGATGGGCGAGGTCGTCCGCGCCGCCGTCGCCAGGCTCAAATATCGCGGCGCGGGGACGATGGAGTTCCTGTACGAGGACGGGAAGTTCTACTTCATCGAGATGAACACCCGGCTTCAAGTCGAGCATCCGGTGACCGATGCGATCACCGGCATCGACCTCGTCCGCGAGCAGATCCGCGTCGCCGCGGGGATGCCGTTGTCGATGACGCAGGACGAGATCCGCTTCGCGGGCCATGCGATCGAATGCCGGATCAACGCCGAGGACCCTGCGACCTTCGCGCCGTCGCCGGGGCGGGTGATCGACTATCACGCGCCGGGAGGGCCGGGGGTTCGCGTCGACAGCGCGCTGTATGCCGGGTACCGGATTCCGCCATACTACGACAGCCTGATCGCCAAGCTGATCGTCTTCGGCGACGACCGCGAGCAGTGCCGTATGCGGCTAAAACGGGCGCTCGAGGAATATGTCATCACCGGGATCAAGACGACGATTCCGCTGCACCAGGCGCTGCTTGACGACTCCGATTTCATCGCCGGCAACTATTCGATCAAGTGGCTCGAACGCTGGCTCGCGGCGCGGGCCGAAGGGTGACCCGGGCGCGGGAGATTGGGCGCGCGGTACCGGTCAAGGTATTGGAATACATCAAGAGAACCTCCCGCACCACTCCCCGCACAAGGGGTACAGCATGCCGCACGACGCGACACGATTTCGCCACGACGCAGCACGTGCCGGCTTTTCCGCGCCAAGACGGCGGTGCCCCTGACCCGGAAATAAGCCGGGGGACGTCCAGCGGCGTAGCTAGCTTCGAGGATCGCATTGACGTTGTCGGTCGTCCAGTAGCTGAGCCGACTGTAGACGCGCCAATGGTTGTCGTCGGGCAGCAGCACGCCGCGGATCGGCAGCGATCCGACCGTTCCCGCGGCCTGAACCTGGCCCTGTTGGATCAGCCGAACACGAACCTGCCGATCGTGCCGCCGCCGCAGCTACCGCCAACATGCGACTGCGGCGCGATGTCGCGATCGCATACGGTGCGCGGCGCGGGTCCGCGACGCTGTCGCTTCGGCCGGTCGACCGTGCAGTTGCTGCTCGCTCCGATGAATGCGATCATCGGCAGTGGACACGACGACCGCTGACGGACGTCGCTCGGGGAGCCATCGGCATGATCCGTTTCGCTGTGTTGCTGGCGCTGTTGTTCACCGCACCGGTCGCGGTCGATGCCGCCGCGGTCGATACCACCCAAGTCCGCATCACGACGAGCGACGGCGCGATCGTCGTCGCGCTCGACCGCAAGGCCGCGCCGCTGACGACGGCGAACTTCCTGCGCTACGTCGATCAGAAGCGGTTCGACGGGACGACGTTCTACCGCGCGACGACGGTCGCGCCGGGCATCGGCCTGATTCAGGGCGGGGTGCGCGGCGACCCGAAGCGGATTCTGCCCCCGGTCGCGCACGAGCCGACATCGACGACCGGGCTCGCCCACGGCGAGGGGACGATCTCGATGGCGCGGGCGGCGCCGGGGTCGGCGCGCGGCGACTTTTTCATCACGACCGGGCCGCTGCCGTCGCTCGACGCGCGCCCGGCCGATGCCGGCGACAACGCTGGGTTCGCCGCGTTCGGGCAGGTAACCGAGGGGATCGACGTCGTCCGCGCGATACTCGCTGCGCCGGTCGGCGACACCGGCACGGGCGCGATGCGCGGGCAGATGCTCGTCAAGCCGGTCAGGATCGTCACCGTCCGCCGCGGCGGCTGAACTACTTCCCCGTCGCCGCGACGAACCCTGCGACCGCGTCGACCAACCCCGGCGCGAGCGGCAGCGACGGGTCATGGTACGTCGCGACGTTCGCGGCGCGGTCGGCGGGAGCGGTCTTGAGGACATGGTTCATGCCCGGGATCAGCGCGAGTCGGATGCCGGGGCGCGCGGCGGCGAGCAGCTTGGCGTCCCCCTCGCCGATCTGCACGTCGGTCGTTCCCTGGACGACGAGCACCGGCACGGTCAGCTTGGCCAACTCCGTCGCCGGGTCGAGCGGCAACCACGACATCAGATACGGCTGGACGCTGGGGCGGAACAACGCGAGCAGCTGCGCGGGCGGCTCGGCGACAAGCTTGCCCGCGACGAGACTGTCGAGCGTCGCTTCGGCGGGGCCGACCAATCCGGCGGGCAGCGAGCCCGAATGGAACTGCCGTCGCAGCACCGCCGCCGCCGGCTCGCCCGCCCCGGCGATGGTGACGACCCCGGCAACCTCTGTGATCTGCGCGGCCATTGTCGCGATCAATGCCCCCTCGCTGTGGCCGATCAGCACGACGCGCGCGATGCGCGGCTCGGCGGCGAAGAGCGCTGTCCATTTCACAGCGTCGGCGACATAGGTGCCGAAGCGCAGCGTCGCCTCGTCGAGCCCCGCAACCCGGCTCGCGCCGATAGCGCGCTTGTCGAAGCGCAGCGACGCGATGCCGCGCGCCGCCAACCCATTGGCGAGCATCTTGAGGCTGTCGTTCTTGAGCGCGTTCTGCCCGAGCCGACTGTTGCCGTCGCGGTCGGTCGCGCCCGACCCGGCGACGATGACCACGCCGGGCACCGTCGCCGCGTCCCCGCCGTCGGGCAGGAGCAGCGTGCCGTGGAGCGTGACCGCGCCGTCGACGATAGTGACCTCGCGCGGGATCGCGGCTTGCACAGTCGACGTCATTAACGCCAGCATCGTCGCACCCAGAATTCTACGCATCGTAGCTCCTCACCCCGCGACGAAGGCATACTCGTGCTGCCCGTCGCGGGTGATCAACGCGGGCCTGCCATCTTTGGTGCCGACAACGAATTCGCCCCCCAGTTGCAGCGGATCGATCGCGATGAACGAGATCGTGCCGTCGTCGTTGACCCGGCTTGCGACCGGAGTCGACCACGACCGGAAGACGAAGGTCGTGGTGGCGCCGTCGCGCTTGACCGTCAGCGGGCCGAGGTCGGGGCTGGCGTAATGCGCCGCGAGCGTTGCGACGGCGGCGGGCGCGGGCGGGATGACGAGGCGCTCGCGGTCCTTGGCGAGTTCGGCGCGGTTCGCCCTCGCCACCGTTGCGACGTCGGTAGCGGCTTCGGGCTTGCCGTCGTACAGCAGTTCGAGCAGCCGCCTCCGAAAGGGGCGGAGCAACCGGCCACCGCTGTCGCTGTTGGTCAGGATCACTGCGCCGACTTGCGCGTCGGGGATGACAATGATGTCGGTCTTGTACCCCGCCATGCTGCCGCCGTGGTGGATGATGGTGACGCCGCTCGACAGGTCGCCCTCCAGACCCATGCCGTAATACTCGTCCTCGCCAGTCGGCACCGACTTCGCCCGCCGCGCGAGCAGCGCCGACGCCGACACCAGCCGCGTCCCGTTCGGCAGCACACCCTGCGTGATCTCGTTCTGGACATAGCGGATCATGTCGTGCGCCGACGACCATGCGCCCCCCGCCGGGCGGTACGGGCGGATCGAATAGTTGAAGTCCATCGGCCCCGGCGCGGGCTTGCCGTCGGCGTCGAAGGCGTGCGGACTGGCATGGTCGCCGGCAAGCGCGCGGGCATAGTCGAACGTCGTCGAGGTCATGCCGAGCGGGGTGAAGATTCGCTCGTTCATCGCCTGATCGTACGCCGCGCCGAGCGGCAGTTCGGGATGGACGAGATGCCCGCCGATATAGCCCGCCGCCGACGCCATGACGTTGTTATACTGGAACACCTCGCCGAAACCGCTGGTCGGTTCGGTCGCGGCGAGCTGGTCGAAGGTCGTCGATTCGGGGGTGTCGCTAGCGGTATTGAATTCCCATTCCATGTCCTTGCGCGGCAGGCCGGTGCACGCGCAGACGAGGTTGCGGATGCGGACCTTCGCGGTCGTCGCGGCGCTGCCGAGGCGGAACGCCGGATAGATGTCGGTGACCTTTGCGTCCCAGTCGAGTTTCTTCGCATCGACGAGTTCGGCGAGCAGCAGCGTCGACATGCCCTTGGTGTTCGACGCGATCATGAACAGCGTGTTCGCGTCGACCGGATCGGGTCGCCCGAGTTCCTTGACCCCCAGGCCGCCCTCGAACACGATATTGCCGTGGTCGATCAGGGCGATCCCGGTGCCGGGGATGCCGAGCTCGGTCATCGCGACGCGGACGAAGTCCGTCATCGCCGCGACGCGCGCCGGGTCGAGCATGTGTGCGGTCCGCCCGGCAAAGGTTTCGCGGGTAAAACCTGCCGGTCGCAGGCTTTGCTCGATCACGTTCAGCGCCGCGCCGCGCTTTTCGGCAGTCGATTCGCTGGCGTCGATGATGACCACGGTCCACGTCGCGCCGTGCCGGAGCGCAGCCGCCAAGACCAGCGCCTTTTCGTTCGGCGATGTCTCATAGTCCATCGTCGCGCGCTCATCCCAACCGTTGCGCGGCGAGCGCTGCACGACGAGCTTGAGCGGACGCTTCGCGCCGGGGCGATAGATTTGCCAGGCGGCGACCGATGCCGCGGTCGCATCCTTCGCGGCGACCTCGATGATCGCGACGTGCGTGTCGACCTCAGGGGGCGTCATCACCACCATTGCCCCGGTCACGACGCTCGACCACGCCTTGGGGATCACGAAGGCCGTTCCCGACGCGGTGGCGGCGGGCGTGTCGTCAGTGACGGGAGCGGCGGTGAGCGGGACCGCCGCCGACAGCAGCACAGCGGCGACGATCGACGAGACCCGGTGCATGTGTGCCCCCTTGCGAAAGCGCCGATACTAACTTTGGTTCATCGCCGACGCAACGAAGGCGCGCCGTGTTTCCGCGAGTTCCCATTGTTCGCACCATCGCCTAGTCTGTTCGTCGGAGGACTCGCATGACCACCGTCACACGACGGCGCTTTCTCGAGGCCGGGGCGGCGCTGGCCGCGCTCGCACCGCTGACCGGGGTCGAGGGCAGGAAGAAGCCGCCGCGCGATGCGGTCGGGGCGACGTCGGCGCTCGACCGGGGGCGGACGACGCCGACGATGCTGATCGAGGCGGCGATCGTCCGGCTCGATCGTGTCAACCCGCTGATCAATGCCGTGTCGCACCCAAACTACGACCGCGCGCGCGCCGCCGCCGTCGCGAACCCCGGCGGGCCGCTTGCCGGCATCCCAACGCTGATCAAGGACAATATCGAGCAGGCCGGACTGCCGTGGACCAGCGGCTGCCGCGCGTTGCGCGACCGCATCGGCG
>JBBSFF010000071.1:0-8747 GCA_038238995.1 Sphingomonadales bacterium | reverse complement strand
GGTGATGAAGCGCACGATCTGCGTGAATAAATTGGTGGTCCGACGATAATAGGGGGTCAGCTCGATCGTCAGGCCGGGTTTGGAATAAGCGAACGCGCCCTCGACCGCGTCGGTCTCCTGCGGCTTCAGCTGCGGATTGCCGAGGCGGAGGTCGAGCGGGTTCTGGAATACCGGGAAGGGATCGAGCTCGCCGGGGTCGGGCCGGACGATGCGGTGGCTGTAACTGAACCGAAATGTCCGAGTGTCCGACGCCGCATAATCGAGGTGGAGCGTCGGATAGGCGGTGATGTAGCGCGTCCGATCGACCCGCAGTGTCGTCACCGCGTTGCCGACCGCCGCCGTCGCCTCGACCCGGACACCGAGCAGCGCGGTCAGCTTGTCGACGAAGACCCGTTCGTACGTGCCGTACAGCGAATGGACGTCGCGGGCATAGACGAAGCGGCTCGTCTGCGCGGCATCGGGCGTTGCGACCCCCGATACCGAGTCGACGATGTCGCCGCTGGTGTCGAACGTGTCGGGCTCATGCTCGAAATCATAGCCGAGCAATAATGTCGCCCCCGCCGCCATCGGCCGGGCATATTCGACCGTCAGCTCATACTCGCGCTGGTCGGACCGCGGTGCCCGCTGGTCGATCGTCGTCGGCAAGACCGGCAAGCTGTAGACGTTGCTGAAGCGGCTCGTCTGGTTCTCGGCCTCCTCGCTGTAGCGCAGGTCGACCGTCAGCGCGTGGCCCTTGCCCGCAAAGCTGTGCTTGTACGATGCCGATCCGTCGGTCGCGACATCGTGCTCGGTTCCGCGGCTATAGCGAACGAAGTCGGTGGTCGGCGCGCCGTTGACGTCGAAGAGCTGGTTCCGCTCGTCGCGCCGCAACGTGCCGGCCCGGTCGTTGTAGGTCAGGCTGCCGGTCAGCTGGTCGACCGATGACAGCGCGAAGCCCGCCCCGACCGTCGCGTTCTTCGAGGTCCGGTGGCCGTAATAATTGCGATCCTCGCTGCTGTCGGTACGCGCGCCGGTTACCGGGTCGATCCGCGTCCGCCGGTCGATCAAAATTCGTCGCGGGACATCTTGGCGGAGCGTAAGCGCGGCGTTGAGGTCGAGCTGGCCGCGATGATATGCCGCGGTCGAGCCGACGCTGAAGCGTCCGTCGGCCCCCGTGCTCGCCGTCGAAGTCCCCGACGTCCCGGGCAGCCGGCTCTTTTTGGTGACGATATTGATGATCCCGCCCGCTCCATCCGCCTTGAACTTCGCCGACGGATTGGTGATCACCTCGATGCTCTCGATTCCGCTCGCGGGGATCGACCGCAGCGCGTCGGCGCGGCTCGATTTCGACAGTTGCGCCGACGGCTTGCCGTCGATCAGGACTTGGACGTTGGTGTCGCCGCGCAGACTTATATTGCCTTCGGCGTCGATCTCGACCGTCGGCACGTTGCGCAGCACGTCGGCGACCGATCCCGAAACTGCCTGCAGATCCTTGCGGACGTCGTACGCTTTACGATCGATCGTCGAGCCGGTCACGGACCGCTCCGCCGAAACGACGATGTCGTCGCCCGAAGGTTTGCCCGCCACTACCGGCGGCGGCGTTGTCGTCTGCGCCGCGCTCGCCGACGCTGCCACTGACGCCAGCGTCCCGCTGGTGATGTGGCCGATCAGCGATAACCGTGCCTGCCGCATCGTGACGTAGCTGCCTCACGGACTCCGACAAGGGACCCCATGTCCGGTTCGTCGGGGTCCATCTGGACGCAAACTCCGCTGATATCAACGACGTCCGCGGCAGGTTGCGGCAATTCGGTCGTCGTTGATCGCCGCGGCGGGATCGGCTCCGCTCCGCCGCCTTGTGCCGACAGTGGTGGCCGCGGGGCGACGATGGTGGCCGCTTGTGCGCGCAGTGGTGCGGTGTCCGTGCGACCGCGATTTACCCCGTCGTCGGCGTTAAGTGTGTTAAGTTGTTCATCTTCGCGAGCGCCTTAGTCGCCCCCCAATATGCTCCCCAGCAGCCCGCCGACCGCGCCCGCGCCGAGCATCGTGCCACCGATGCCGCTGCTCCGACCGCCGCCTTCGCCCGACGGCAGATAACGCGCGATCTCCTCGGCGAGGTTGATGATCGGCATCGACTGGAGCCAGATCTTGCCGGGGCCGGTCAGCGTCGCGAGGAACAGCCCCTCGCCGCCGAACAGGATGTTGCGGAAGCCGCGCATCATCTTGATATCGATGTCGATTGTCGGCTCTTGCATGCCGATATGGCCGGCGTGAACGTGGAGGCGCTCGCCGGTGAGCAGGGTCTTTTCAACAACTTCGCCCGACAGATCGAGGAACACCGTGCCGGGGCCCGTCACCCGCTGCATGACGAAACCCTCGCCCGCGAAGAAGCCCGCGCCGAGCCGCTGCTGGAAGGCGATGTCGAGCGTCACCGACATCTCGGCACACAGGAACGTCTCCTTGCGGCAGATTAGCGACTGGCCGGGGTTGACCTTGACCGGCACGATCTGCCCGGGAAAGCGCGGCGCGAACGCGACATGCCCGGCGGTGTCGGCGATGAACTCGGTGATGAAGAACCCGCCGCCGCTGATCGCGCGCTTGATCCCGGCGAACAGCCCGCCGCCGGTATGTGTGTCCATCCGGATGCCGTCGGACATCCACGCCATCGACGCGGTCTGGCTGTAGAGATGCTCGCCGGGGGTCAGGTCGATCGAGACCGTCTGCATCGTCGTGCCGCTGATGTCGTACCGCATCGATGGTCTCCCGTTGGACCTGGCGAGGATACGCTGCCAGGCGCACGCGATCCAGTCAGTTAACGATCGCCGCCGGTACGATCGTCGCGGCCCCGCCGTAGTCGGGCAGGTGGTTCGACGGGTAGAGCCGTGCGACGCTGCACAGCCCGGCAACGACCGCGAGTACTGCCGCGGCGCTCGTCGCGCCCGACGTGCCGGTGAGGTAAGCCAAAGCTGAGCCCCAGCCGGAACGAGAGCGCGACGGGTGGGGGAGTCGCAGGGGAGTCGCGCGTGTCCAACTTCTCCGCTACCCGTCGAACGATGGACTTCGATCTGATCCTCGCCGGAGGTGGCCTTGCCAACGGGCTGATCGCGCTGCGGCTCGCGGCGACGCGGCCCGAATTGCGGGTGGCGATCGTCGAGGGCGGGGCGGCGATCGGCGGCAACCACACGTGGTCGTCGTTCGACGCCGACATCACGTCGGCGCAGGTCGCGTGGACCGCGCCGCTGATGGCGCATCGCTGGGATCGGTACAGCACCCGCTTCCCGGCGCACACCCGGACGCTCGTCGCGGGGTATCGCAGCGCGACAAGCGCGCGGCTCGCCGATGCGGTTGCGGCGACGGGCACGACGGTGCTGACCGGGGTGCCGGTCGCCGCGCTGACGCCGACGAGCGTGACGCTCGCCGACCAACGGGTGCTCACCGCGCGGGCGGTGATCGATGGGCGGGGGCAGGGACCGCAGCGCGGGCCGCGCCCGGCACTCGACCTGCGGTCGCAGAAATTTCTCGGCATCGAGGTCGAACTCGACGAGCCGCACGGGCTCGACGGGCCGGTGATCATGGACGCGACGGTGCCGCAGCACGACGGCTATCGCTTCGTCTACACGTTGCCGTTCGGGCCGCGAACCGTGCTCGTCGAGGATACCTATTACAGCGACGGGGCCGACCTTGCCCCCGATGTGCTGCGTGCCCGCGTGTTCGACTATATCGCCGCGCAGGGGTGGTCGGTCGCGCGGGTCGTGCGCGAAGAGGTCGGCGTCCTGCCGATCGCGCTCAACGGCGATATCGCGGCGTTCTGGAATGCCGGCGAGGCGGGGGTGCCCGTCGTCGGCCTGCGCGCGGCGCTGTTCAACCCGATCACCGGCTACAGCTTTCCCGACGCGGTCCGGGTCGCCGACCTCGTCGCCGGACTGCCCGACCTGTCGCCCGGAGCGCTGTATGCGGCGCTGCGACACCACAGCGAATCGACGTGGGCAGTCCGGAAATTCTACAGGTTTCTCAACCGGATGCTGTTCGACGCGGCCGAGCCGGCGGAGCGTTACCGCGTCCTCCAGCGCTTCTACCGGCTTGACGCCGCGCTGGTCCGCCGGTTCTACGCGGGGCGGTCGACCGTGTGGGACATGGCGCGAACGATGATCGGGCGACCACCGGTGCCATTGTCGCGCGCGATCGGCGTGCTGTTGAAGTCTTGAGGGAATCGAACGCGATGAAGACGGCGGCGGTGATCGGCAGCGGCTTCGGCGGGCTCGCGCTCGCGATCCGGCTGCAGTCGGCAGGCGTGCAGACGACGCTGATCGAGCAGCGCGACAAGCCCGGCGGGCGGGCGTACGTGTTCGAGGACAAGGGCTTCACCTTCGACGCCGGCCCGACGGTCATCACCGATCCGTCGTGCCTCGAGGAGCTGTGGGGGCTGTCGGGGCGCAAGCTGGCGGATTACGTCGAGCTGATGCCGGTGACGCCGTTCTACCGGCTGATGTGGGAGGACGGCTACGTCTTCGATTATTCGAACGACGACGAGCTGTTGTTCGCGCAGATCAAGGCGAAGAACCCCAAGGACGTCGCCGGGTACAAGCGCTTCCTCGATTATTCCGAGAACGTCTTCCGCGAAGGCTATGAAAAGCTTGGCCATGAGGCGTTTCTCGACTTTGGCACGATGATGAAGGCCGCGCCGCAACTGATGCGCTACGAGGCGTTCCGCTCGGTCTATGCGATGGTCAGCCGCTATATCGAGGACCCGCAGCTGCGCGAGGCGTTCAGCTTCCACTCGCTCCTCGTCGGCGGCAACCCGTTCAAGACGAGTGCAATCTATGCCCTGATCCACGCGCTCGAAAAGAAGTGGGGCGTGTGGTTCCCGCGCGGCGGCACCGGCGCGCTGGTCAAGGGCATGGTCAAGCTGTTCGAGGACCTCGGCGGCACGGTGATGATGAGCAACGGAGTCAAGTCGATCCGCGCTGAGGGGGCCAAGGTCACCGGCGTCACCACCGCCGACGGCTGGTCGGGCGATTTCGACGCGGTCGCGTCGAACGGCGACATCGTCCACACATACCGCGACCTGTTGGCCGACCACCCGCGCGGGCGTCAGGCGGCGGGGATGATGAAGTGGAAAAGCTTCTCGCCGTCGCTTTTCGTCGTTTATTTCGGGCTCAAGCGGAAGCACCCGGAGATCCGCCACCACACGATCGTCTTCGGTAACCGCTACCGCGAGCTGCTCGACGACATCTACAAGAACGGCGTCGTGGCGGACGATTTCTCGCTGTACCTCCACCACCCGACCGCGACCGATCCGGCGATGGCCCCCGACGGGTGCAGCGCGTTCTACGTCCTGTCGCCGGTGCCGCACATGGGCAAGTACAAGGGCGACTGGGAAAGGGAGGGCGACCTGTACGCCAACCGCATCCTCGACACGCTCGAGGCGACGATGATCCCGGGGCTGCGCGACGACCTCGTCACGATGCGGACCTTCACGCCGAAGGACTTCGCGGTTGAGCTGAACGCGCACCTCGGGTCGGCGTTCAGCCTCGAACCGGTGCTGTGGCAGAGTGCGTTCTTCCGGACGCACAACCGCGACGACGTGCTGTCGAACCTGTATTTCGTCGGCGCGGGGACGCATCCCGGCGCGGGCATCCCCGGCGTCGTCGGATCGGCGAAGGCGACCGCGAAGCTGATGATCGCCGACCTCGGCGCGGTCGCTCGCGTGCCGGAAGCGATTCCCGACTGGGTCACGACGGTCGCCGCCGCCGCCGAATGATGCCGCGATGACCGACCCACTCGTCGCGGCGAGCCGGGCGTCGATCGACAAGGGTTCGAAAAGCTTCGCGCTCGCGTCGCGGCTGTTCGATCCGGTGCTGCGCGACCGGGCGACGCTGCTGTACGCGTGGTGCCGCTACGCCGACGATGTGATCGACGGGCAGGAGGCGGGGCACGGGCGGGTGGCGTACGCCGGGACACCGGCGGAGCGGCTGGCGGCGTTGGAAAGCCGGACGAAAGCCGCTCTGTCCTATGCCCGTCATCCCCGCGAAAGCGGGGACCCATCTCCAGATCTCGGGAGATGGATCCCCGCTTTCGCGGGGATGACGGAACTGGCGCAAGTGCCCTTCGCCGCGCTCGCCCGCGTCGCCGCCGAGACGGGCATGCCCGACCGTTACCCGCTCGACCTTATCGAAGGGTTCCGCTCGGACGTCGAGGAGCGCGCGTTCGTCACTTTCGACGACACGCTGACCTATGCCTACCATGTCGCCGGGTGCGTCGGGGTGATGATGGCGATCGTCATGGGGGTGTCGCCCGACGACCGCGCGACGCTCGACCGCGCGTGCGACCTCGGGCTCGCGTTCCAGCTCAACAATATCGCCCGCGACGTCGTCGAGGATGCGGCGAACGGGCGGTGCTATCTGCCCGAAGAATGGTTGGCGGGAGTCAATCTCTCGAGCCGCGGGGACGACGCGCTCGATTACTACGCCGCACCGCACAATCGCGCCGCGCTCGCGACCGTTGTCGCGCGCCTCGTCGATGAGGCCGAGCGATACGAAGCGTCGTCGCGCTTCGGGACCCCCGCGCTCGGCCGGCGGGCGGCGTGGGCGGTGCTGGCCGCCGCCGACATCTACGGCGGCATCGGGCGGCGGGTGCGGGCGGAAGGGGTCGGTGCGCTCGATCGGCGGGTGGTGACGTCGCGGGCCGAAAAGTTGCTCGCGGTGGCGCGGACGCAGCCGCTGTCGTTCAGCCGTGCCCGCCGCTGGCCGTCTCCGGGGCCATCTCGCGCCGGACTTTGGAGTTTTCCGAGGTCGCAGCCCTGAGCCGCCCGCCACCGTTGCGCTCGAGCGTCGCGAGCAGATCGCGGACCGGTGGGGCGTAGATGAACCCGAACGACACCGTCCCCGCCCTCGTCTCGACGACGTGGTGGAGCCGATGCGCCTGAACGATCCGCTTCATGTAACGGCTGCGCGGCACCCACGACACCGGCACGCGGCGGTGGACGATGACGTCGTGAAACCCGAAATAGACCACGCCGTAGCCGGTGATCCCGATCCCGAGCCACAGCAGCGCCGAGCCGAAGCCGAGCCACGTTCCCGCCGAGATCAGCGCGATTGCGGGAGCGGCCCCCATCACGGCAAACCAGTCGTTCGCCTCGAACACGCCCGACCGCGGCGCATGGTGCGATCGGTGGAGCCCCCACATCAAGCCGTGCATCACCCAGCGGTGCGCGACGTACGCCACTGCTTCCATCGACGCGAGCGCCGCTAGCGCGATGGCAATGCCGTCGCCGGTGGTTACGTTGAGGTTCATACCCAACCTATAAAACGTCGCAGGGGGCTTTGCATCCCCCACGTTTCGACGCAGGGATGCGCGTCCATGGAGCCCGACCCACTTGCCGACCATCCCCGCCGCAGTTTCACGTTCCGACCCGCGCGCTGCCACCGGCCAGGTGATTGCGGTCGCCATCGCGGGTGCGTGGCTCGCGGTTCACTTCGGCGGTATCTTCGCGTTCCCGCTGACCGCGCGCACTTGGGGCTTCGCAGTGCCGCTGGTCCTGTTCCAGACGTGGCTGTCGACCGGACTGTTCATCGTTGCGCATGATTGCATGCACGGGTCGTTCGCGCCCGCGCAGCCGCGCATCAACCGCGCGGCGGGGCGGGCGGCGTTGATGGCGTATGCCGGGATCGATTACGACCGGATGCTGCCCAATCATTTCGCGCATCACCGGCACGTCGGCACCGCCGCCGACCCCGACTTCGATGCCGCCAATCCGCGCCACCCGCTGCGCTGGTTCGTCCACTTCTTTGGCGGCTATTACACGCACTGGCAGATCATCCGGATCGTCGCGGTGTTGGGTAGCTACCAATTGCTCGGCGCGCCGCTGATCAACTGCCTCGTCTTCTGGGCGATCCCCGCGCTGCTCGCGCTTGGCCAATTGTTCTGGTTCGGAACGTTCCTGCCGCACCGCCACGCCGACGATGCGTTTCTCGATCGCCACAATGCGCGGAGTTCGCGCTTCGGGCCGCTTCTGTCGGTGCTAACCTGCTTCAACTTCGGCGGTTATCATCACGAACACCACCTGCATCCCCACATAGCATGGTGGCGGCTTCCGGCGACGCGGATATGAAGCGCGCGGTCATCGCCGTGCTGGCTTTGCTCGCGGGGTGCGCGACGCCCGCCGAGCGGATCACCGGCAAGCTCGAGTCGGCGGGCGTGCCAACGCCGCAGGCGCGGTGCATGGGCAACAAGCTTGCCGCGCGGCTGAGCTACGGCCAACTCGCCGAGCTGAACCGCGTCGTCAAAGACAGTGGTGGCGAGCGCTTGACAGTCAATCGTCTGGTCTACCGCCTCGGGAGATCCGACCCGGCATTGGTGGCGAAGCTGGTCGAAACGGGGCTGATCTGCGCGCTGGGATAAGAGCTAAATTCGTGGCCCGCAGGTGTACAACAAACATTAAATCTTTCTGATTGACTTATTTCCGATGTCCGGCCCTTACGCAGTGCAGGGGGCGTGTCAATGTTGGCTAGGAGGAGTTTTCGTTCGCCGAATCGCGCGCGCGTCTCGACAACGCGCGACCTCTCGCTTGAGCTTCCCAATGCTGCATCGCCGCAATGGCGGTCGTTAAACCATGTTTCGGCTGCGGTGCCGCCCTCGCCTTGGGGCCTGTGGGAAGCGACCGTCGTCTTCGCCGCCGCCGCCATCGTCTGCTTGATCGCGACGCGTTTGATGAGCCCGATGATCACCCACAATGGGCTCGACGACATCTGGTTTGAAAGCGACATGGTCCG